>JBJMGL010000241.1:0-3092 GCA_045807985.1 Bryobacteraceae bacterium | reverse complement strand
TGTCCGGCCTGTGATGCGGCCTTTCATCGCCGTTGGGTTGCACTGCTTGGCTCTGCGAATCGGCTTTCTTGCAGTTGGCCTCACCGCGCTTGTCTTGGGATCGACATCAGTGGTGCACAGGTCCCTGCTGACCAAAGCGCCACGCAAGCTGCAAAGGAATTTAGTCCGAACGACCCACAGTTGTCAAGCTTGACCCCGCTCGAGCGGGAACAGCTAGCGGAATCCATTCTCGGAAGCACGTTATTTACGGTATCACATGAGCTTGGACATGCAATAATCAGTTTATTTGAGTTGCCAATGCTGGGCCCGGAGGAAGACGCTGCAGACACGTTCGCCACCATCGCACTGCTCACTATCGGAAGCGAATTTACGCATCGAGCAATGCTTGACGCGGCGAGTACCCTTAAGCGCGCTGCCGAGCGTGAGGCTCGAACCGCGCCTGAGCCGGTTTTTTTCCAGCAGCATAGGCCGAATCAGCAGCGCGCCTACTCGATCGTGTGCCTTATGTTCGGGTCTAACCCGCACGAATTTAAAGACCTGGCCGAGTGGGCAAAGCTTCCCCAGGAGCGCCAAGAGACCCGCACGTATGAGTTTGAACAAGCAGATGATGCTTGGAATCGCGTTTTGAAGCCGCATATGCGCGGGGCGTCATCCGCAGCTCGTTCGTTGCTCCGCCGTCTGCTTGGACCAAAGTCGGCGGACAACTCGAACGACCTCATTGAGATACGTTATTTAGATGCGCCGACTCCGCTCGCACCTTACCGCGAACTCCTCGTCCGGTCTGGCATGTTGGAAGCCGTTCGGGAAAAAGTTCTTTTCCCTTTCGTGCTGCCTAAAAAGATTGCGATGGAAGCGAAGTCTTGTGGCGAACCCAATGCTTACTGGGATCCAGGAGCGACAACTCTGACGTTGTGCTATGAGCTTTTAGTTGATTTCGCCGAACTTAGTCAGCCGCACTGATCTCTAGTCGCTAGCACCAGGACGGTCCTTTCGTGCAAGCCGCTAAATCGCCGTGCTCGTTCGAGCCCCTGCGCGCTGTCCTGAACGCAACGTGAACCGTGGGGCTTCTTCGACCTGCGGCTAACCGATCGCTCTCCGAAAGTCGTCGCCGCGCAAAGCGCCGGACCACAAGCAATGTGTACGCGGACCTCCAGCCGCGTGATCATCTGATCTGACCCGCTCTCCATAAACGCGATGGTCCGCCATCACGTCATCCGCTTATCTTCTAGCTCAAGTTTTGCGCCGCTTGCGCCGGCGCGCCGCAAGCAAGTTCAGCGCCTCGACCAAGCCAGAAAAGCCCATTGCCACATACACGTAGCCGCGCGGCACATGAACACCGAAACCGTCGGCAACGAGCATCATCCCGATCAGCAGCAAGAACGATAAGGCGAGCATTTTGACGGACGGATTCTGGTCGATGAATGCGGCAAGCGGCCCGCTGGCGACAAGCATCAGAGCCATTGCGCTGACAATCGCTGCTGCCATCACCCACAATTCGTCCGCGATCCCCACAGCGGTGATAACGCTGTCAAGCGAAAATAACATATCAAACAAAATGATTTGTACTATGGTCCAAGCGAAGCTGGCAGCCCGGCGCGCTGCGAATTCCTCGCTCTCTCCTTCAACCCCGAGATGGATCTCGTGCGTGCCTTTGAAGAGCAGGAACGCACCACCGGCAATCAGAACAATGTCACGCCAAGAGAAGCTGTGGCCGAACAAAGTGGCCACTGGCTGAGTGAGATGGACCAGCCAAGCGATTGACCCGAGCAGAGCCAGCCGCATTACCAGCGCGAGCGTTAGCCCGATCCGCCGCGCCTGCGCCTGTTGATGGTTAGGAAGACGACCAGCGAGCAATGCGACAAAGACAAGGTTGTCAATCCCGAGCACAATTTCCAGAACGCTCAGCGTGAAGAAACTTGCCCACACCTTGGCATCAAGAACAATTTCAATCATCGCAAGATATTCCGTCCCGGCGTCCCGTTCGTCGCGCGATTAAGCTGCCAGCGATTGAATGTTTGGACGGCACGCAGCCGCGTGCGGGCTGAACTGTGCAGAGGAACAATGCAGAGCTGCAAACGCGGCCGCCGATGCATTCTATTGACCTAAGGGGGTACTGTTACAGATCAAGGCGACCTAGCCAGCGAAAAGTCCTAGAGTTCGATCTATCCCGTACTGCCATACTGACACACATCGCAAAGGGAGAAAAAGCGGAATGAAGATGTCTGACTCCCAACCTAGGCAGGTTCACTCACGTATGGAACGCGCCATCGGGGCCGTCCTATTCTCCAATCGGTGGCTGCTAGCGCCGCTCTATTTAGGCCTCGGGGGCGGCCTGGTTCTAATCCTGTTCAGGTTCGTACAGCACCTCATCGAATTGCTTATGCACGTGCCGAGGGCCAATGAAGAGGAGACTATCATTGGCGTCCTCACGCTGATAGATTTGTCATTGATGGGTAATCTCGTGGTAATGGTCATGTTTGCTGGATACGAAAACTGTTTGGATTGACAGTAATAACTTTTACAGGTGATGTTATTGCTACATTGGCAAATGCTTTTCCGGAAAAAACAGATTTGCGTACTATAAAACCATTGCTAGTATCAGGCAGAGCTACAGCTCCTGCAACCAGGCCGGCTTTAAGCCTTGCCGATATACGTGGTGCTATGGCGCGACCAGTTTGGTTGTGAGAAAGAACAATTACCTCTGCATTACCTTTTTCTGCAGCTTCTACAATAGCATCTGTATAAGCCTGTGAATCCAGCGTGTTGTAAGTGTCACTTTCTCCACTATATACTTTAGCTACTCCATAGCTGCCAAGGTTCGCGGCGCTTTTTGATAAAGTACCAAGCACCACAGCATCAGCAGTAGTGCCTAATTGATTGGCTAAAGCAACTCCATAACTAAGTGCTTCTAAAGATGATTTTTTTATCTGACCTTCGGATTGATCAATGAATATGAGAACGGACATTATTTATTAATTGTAGATTGTCAATTATTAATTTGTGAGTAAAGATTTGCTCCTTAAGTGATTACGATAAATTAGTTCAAAGTAGTGTAGGAGTACGCAGTCGCCGTCATCCCGGAAATGCTGCCA
>JBJMGL010000240.1:0-6827 GCA_045807985.1 Bryobacteraceae bacterium | reverse complement strand
TGGAGGAAGTCAAAGGCGAAATTGGAGCCTCTGGCGGAAAGGCAGCCGTGTTTCTTGCGGATGTGGCGCAGGAAGAAGATGTACGGCGTTTGGAGGGCGAGGTTTCCCGTCAGCTCGGCAAAATTCAAATTCTGGTCAACAATGCAGGCACGAACGTTCGCAAGAATCTCGTTGATTTTTCATTGGAAGAGTGGCGAAGCGTGATGGATACCAACCTGACCAGCGTGTTCCTGATGTGCCGGGCCTTCGTACCGCATATGCGAGGCACCGGATACGGGCGCATCCTCAGCATGAGTTCCATCATGAGCCATATATCTCTCCCAGGCCGGAGCGCCTATTCATCAAGCAAGGCAGCGCTGCTTGGGCTTACTCGCGCTCTGGCGCTGGAATTAGCTCCTGAAGGCATTACGGTCAATGGCATCAGCCCAGGACCTTTTGCCACCGAGATGAACCTTCCGGTGATCAACAATCCGGAGGCGAATGCGCAGTTTCTGTCGAGCATTCCCGTGGGCCGCTGGGGCAAAGTGGAAGATATCGGCACCCTAGCAGCCTATCTCTGCTCCGAGGCGGCTTCTTTTATCACAGGCACTGATATTCTGATCGACGGCGGTTGGTGTGCCCGGTAGCGTGAATCAAGTTCCCCCCCAAACTGTTGATTTCGAGAAGGCCGTCTACGCGAAGGTCACTTGGCGTATCATTCCTTTTCTTTTCTTGTGCTATGTCTTTGCCTACGTTGATCGCGTGAATGTCGGGTTTGCCAAGCTGCAAATGCAGCAGGATCTCGGTATCAGCGATGCCGTGTACGGCGCGGGAGCAGGCATATTCTTTCTCGGCTACTTCTTTTTTGAGATCCCGTGCAATATTGCTTTGCAAAAAATCGGCGCAAAGTTCTGGCTCGGACCGATCATGGTGATCTGGGGCGTGGTTTCCGGCTGCCAGATGTTTGTGAAGAGCGCTGGGAGCCTCTACATCACTCGCTTTCTATTGGGTGTTGTGGAATCAGGTTTTTTCCCCGGCGTGATTCTCTACCTTACATTTTGGTATCCGCAGAAGTATCGGGCCAAAATGGTCGCTGCTTTCATGACGGCTATTCCTTTATCCGGCGTCATTGGCGGTCCCATTTCGGGATGGATTCTGGACGCGATGTCCCATTCGGCCAGCCTGCGCGGATGGCAGTGGTTGTTCCTGTTTGAAGCAATTCCTTCGATCCTGGCAGGCTTGGTTACGATCTACTTTCTGGAAGACAGGCCGCGAACAGCGCGTTGGTTGAGAGACGAGGAGAAAAATCTGCTAGAGCACAAGCTGGCGGAAGAAGAGAGAGCAAAGAACGCGACATCACCCGGCCATCACTCATTGACCGACGCGTTTCGCAGTCCCAAAGTCTGGCTGCTTTGTCTGGTTTACTTTGGCATGGTGATGGTGAATTATGGAATCAGCTTCTGGCTGCCGCAGATTGTGAAAGACACTCTCACCAAAGATGCTTTCCACATTGGTTTACTGACAGCGATTCCGTGGGCCGTGGCAGCCGTCACGATGGTTGTTGTCGGACATCATTCTGACCAAACGGGAGAGCGGCGCTGGCATATTGGCTCCACCAGCATCCTTTGCTCGGTAGCGTTCGCGGCTTCGGCGGTTCCGGGTATATCAGGCTCTCTTAGCTTGTTAGCCCTCACGGTCGCAACGGCCAGCATTGCTTCTTCTTATTCGACTTTTTGGGCGCTTCCCACAACGATTTTGTCCGGAACCGCCGCGTCGGCTGGGATTGCCTGGATTAATTCGGTGGGCAACTTGGCCGGATATCTCAGCCCTTATCTGGTCGGCAAAATTCGAGACACGACGCACAGCATGATTCCGGCGCTTCTGATGCTTTCCTTTTGCGGTCTGCTTTCGGCAGTCATTACGCTGCTGTGTTTTCCGGACCGGAAAAGCGCAGAGGAAACGAAAGGCAGTTTTTAAACATGAATGACTTTCAATTAGATGGAAAAGTGGCGCTGATCACCGGGGGAGCCAGTGGGATCGGCGAAGCGACATGCCGGACCTTTGCTGAGGCAGGCGCCAAAGTGGTGATCGCGGACATTAATGCCGGACAAGCGGAACAGCTTCGGGGGGAACTGCCGGACGCTCTCGCGATTGGCTGCGATATTACAGATGAGGCTTCCGTGGACCAGTTGTTTTCTCAAATCCCGAAACTGGATGTTCTTGTGAATTGCGCTGGAATCGGACTGGTGGGAAGTATCACCGAAACAGCGCTTCCCGATTGGCAGCGGCTTTTTCGCGTCAACGTGGACGGTACCTTTCTGGTCACAAAGGCGGCTCTTCCGCTGCTGCTTGCTTCCGAGGGCGTGATTGTCAATATAGGATCGGTGGCTGGACTTGTGGGCGTTAAACGAAGGTTTGCGTATTGCGCGACAAAGGGCGCAGTGATCGCGATGACCAAGCAATTAGCCGTTGAGTATCCGACCGGCCTTCGGGCGAACTGCATCTGCCCCGGCACGGTAGACTCGCCGTTTGTGGAGGGTTATCTGGAAAAGTATCACAAGCACGAGAAAGAAAAAGTACGGGCAGAGCTTAACCAACGCCAGCCAATCGGACGCATGGGCCGCCCAGACGAGGTCGCCAGTTTGTGCTTGTATCTGGCATCCGCAGCAGCATCTTTCGTACATGGCTCAGTTTGGACAATAGACGGCGGCTGGACTGCTGCCTAGATCGATTTCACATGAATTTTCCTCAAATGTTTTCACTAGCCGGAAAGACGGCCCTTGTTGCGGGAGCAAGCCGGGGAATCGGTTTGGCGATTGCTCAGGGATTAGCGGCAGCCGGAGCGGAAACTACCCTGGCCGCGCGGTCCCTTGAGGCGCTCGAACAGGAAGCGGCCAGTCTGCGGGCGAAAGGCTTGAAAGCGCGGTCGCTTCGCCTCGATTTCACTGATCATGCATCGATTGAGGCAGCCGCATCCGCTGTTGAGCACGTCGATATTTTGGTCAACGTCGCGGGGACTAATGTCCGCAAGCCGTTTGAAGAGTATAGCCCGGAGGAGTACGAATACATCCTCGATACAAATCTAAACGGCATCGTGCGTCTTACCCAACTCATTGGAAAAGGGATGATTGGGCGGAAGTCAGGCGGGAAGATCATTACCATTGGCAGCTTAACTTCAGTACTTGGACTCTCCTATATCAGCGTTTACGGAGTGACGAAAAGCGCGGTTGCCGGGCTTACACGCGGGCTGGCGGCAGAGTGGGGACGGTACAACATTCAGGTCAACTGTATTGCGCCGGGTTTTATCTTGACGGATCTGAATCGTGGAATGTGGCAGGACCCGGTGATGAAAAACTGGCTGCACGGTTCTCAGCCGAACCCTCGCATGGGATCGCCGGAGGATATCGCGCCGCTTGCTGTATTTCTCAGCAGCGCCGGAGCGGATTACATTACGGGCCAGGTCATTCTGGTGGATGGCGGTTTCTCGACTACCCGGAACTGGCCTTTTCAACCATAAACGCCGTGAGCGGCAGATTGCGTGCCGCAAGTCATTAATAGTAATCGGCACAGCTCATGAAATAGCCGCAGCGCTCACACAGCAACTTGCACTGGCGGCTTGTCAGGCGTTGGTCGCAATTCGGACAGAACAGCATTGGTTCCTCGGGGGGTATCTCATGATCCTTCGAGGCAGTAATCTCGCTGAGTGGGGGTGTTGAGGGTTGCTCGGCAGAGTTCATGCTGTTTGAATCATTTTACGTGAACCTCAGACCGCTCCGTTTGTCGGTCCCATTGTCCTGACCAAAAACTCATTCCAGTTATGCAAACAAAAGCCATTCTGAAAATCACCAGAATCGGCCGAGGATTCATTATAGTAATTTACGCAAAGCTGATGTAAAACATGATAGGCCCTAAATCCCGGGATTTAGGGCCTGTAAAGAGGCTAACACCAGATCGGAAACGGTACCGCTTTACTCGCTAGGAGGAGTGCTGGTGCTATTTGCGTCGCCACTGTCCGAAGGACGCCGTTTCAGCTTGGGACGGTCATCCTCGTCGCCTTTAGACTTCTTGGATGGATCGGTTTCGTCCTCAATCGGGGCGTTTGAATTCGGATTCTTGCGCAGCGTTGGCTTGTTCGGATCTTCGTTTGCTTTATCCGGGCGGCGCTGATTCTCCAGCATGGCCAACCGCGATTTCACGTCATTAAACTCCGACGTCGTCACAACATATTCTGGACGGGCTTTCAGATCGGAAACTTCTTTCTGTGTTCTCGTAATGCGGTCATCCGTGGGCGGATGAGTAGAAAACATCTTCGAGACAGTGCCGGGCTTATGCTTTTCCAGCGTTTCAATCTTTTCGAAGAAGTCGACAAAAGCCGTTGGATCATACCCGGTTTTATACAGATACTGCACGCCCAGGTAATCGGCTTCCGATTCCTGTCCACGGCTAAACTTCAGGAAGGTCAAGGGAACCAGCAGGCCGGAAGCCTGGTAGATACCGTACGCCGCCGCACCGCCCATAAAGATAAGTGGAATGGTCGCAAGCTGGGCGATTTGACCACGAGTTGCCTGCCGCGTGGCATGCCGCGCCGCGACATGAGCAATTTCGTGCGCCATCACACCAGCTAGTTCCGCTTCCGTATCGGCTTTCAAGATCAAGCCGGACTGCACAAAGAAGAAGCCACCCGGCAATGCAAAAGCGTTTACTACCGGATCTTCGATTACCTTGATCGTGAACGGCACTTTTGCATCGGAATTGCGAACAAGGTTCTGGCCAATACGGTTGACGTATTCAGCCACAACCGGATCATTAATGACCTTTGACTGCCGTTCCACCTGCTGGGCGAGACCTTTGCCCAGGGCAATTTCTTTTTCAAGCGAATAGAAGTTGACCTTGCCGCTTACATCCCGGTCACCGATGGCGTCGGGGTCCTTTTTGCTATTTTTTCCCTTGTCTTCCCCGGCAAAAGACGCAGAAGGAAGGGAAAGAAGGCAGGCAAGAAGCAGGCTGGTCGAGGATCTTAAGTGGAGGAAACGCCGCATATGACTCCTTTACAACGGGTACAGGTCTGTACCTAGTATAGGACTAAATTAAGAGCCCGGCAGGAAGCGCCGAAGCAAAAGGTCCTACTGCCGGGCACAACAGGAGATACATTTGTGTAACGTATGCTCGGAAGAATGGGTTTCGAAAAAACTGAGGATTTAGTTGCGGAAGAGACAGTACCGCTCCATAAGCAGTACCGCCATGAGTTTCCAGTGACTCAGGAGCTCATTTACCTGAATCACGCGGCTGTTGCCCCGCTCTGCCGACCTGCGGCTGATGCAATAAAAAGCTTGGCCGATGACGCCTGCTGCTTTGGATCTCTTCACTACGACAAGTGGATAGAGTGCTATGACGGACTCCGAAAAGCCGCGGCAAAGCTGATCCACGCCAGTCCTGGCGAGATCGCCATTGTGAAAAACACGTCGGAAGGGATTGCCACTGTGGCGATGGGGCTCAAGTGGAAGCCGGGCGACCGTGTGATTGCGTTTAAGGAAGAGTTTCCGGCCAACTACTATCCTTGGCTCAGGCTGGAAGGCCAAGGCGTCAAACTGAACTGGTTTTCGATCTATGATCCTCCGGAGAAAATTGCCGAGGCCATTCCCGGCGCTCGTCTGCTTGCGATCAGCTATGTGAATTACCTGAGCGGTTTTCGCGTCCATCTACAAACGTTGGGCGATCTTTGCCGCCAGAATGGCTGCTTCTTTTTTGTGGATGCGATTCAGGGTATGGGGGTATTTCCCATTGATGTCGAGACTTGCCATATTGACGCTCTGGCAGCGGATGGGCATAAATGGATGCTGGGTCCGGAGGGTAATGGGATTTTATACGTCCGGAAGAAGTGGCTGGATGCTATTGAACCGGTAGAGTTCGGCTGGACCAATCCAGCCAACTACGCGGACTACAGTTCCCGCGATATGACGCTGCGCTCCGATGCAGGGCGCTATGAATGCGGCACTTTGAATACCATTGGCTGTTTCGGCCACCGGGCCGCGCTTGAGTTCCTGCTGGAGGTCGGGGTTGAAAACATGGCGGCTGCCGTCAATGCCCGAGCGCAACAAATCGAGGACGGCGTCCGGGCCAGGGGCTATGAAGTCATGGTGGAGCGTACCGCCCTGACCGGCTCCGGCATTGTGAGCTTCCGGCATCCGTCGTTGGGAAGTCATGTTGTGGTCAGCGAGCTAAAGCGTCATCGCATATCGGCCGCACCACGGCAGGGCTGGGTCCGCATGGCTCCCCACTTCTATATCAGCCCGGAAGATATTGAGACAGTTCTAGAATTTTTACCTGCTGTTTAATTGCATGAGGGCGCTGATAAAGCCGTGAGAGCACTTTATATTACGCAACCGGGCGATTGTGTGGTCCGCGAGATCGAGGAGCCGCAACTAACGGCGGGAGAGGTGCTGCTGAAAACCAGGCTGATCGGGCTGTGCGGAACAGACCTGAGCACCTTTCAAGGCAGAAATCCGCTCGTCACCTATCCGAGGATTCCAGGGCATGAAATTGCCGCCACAATTGTAGAGGTCGGGTCAGATGTTCCCGCTGAGTTGCAGCCGGGCATGGACGTGACGCTTTATCCGAATACGAGTTGCGGGCGTTGCGCTTCGTGCCGGCGCGGGCGCACGAATGCTTGTAAATTCAACGAGACCCTGGGGGTGCAACGTGATGGAGCCATGAAGAATTTGTTTACGGCTCCGTGGCGGAAGGTCGTGAGATCGAATGCTCTCGGGTTGCGTGAGTTGAGCGTGGTGGAGCCGCTTGCGGTAGGGTTTCATGCGGTACAGCGCGGACGGGTTGCTTCGGAGGATGTT
>JBJMGL010000239.1:0-4655 GCA_045807985.1 Bryobacteraceae bacterium | reverse complement strand
GTATTGGCCTTTGCCTCCCGAGCCACGGCGATAGCTGTAACGCCGGACCCGAAATGGATAGGCGTACTCCAGCGCTTCTACCGGCGTGTTCAAAGAATTAGTCATGTGCGTATGCACGCCGGATACTCCGTCACCGTTGGGTCGCGCGCCGGTTCCTCCCGCGATGGTTTCGTAGTAGGCGAAAGGTTCCCCCGTGCGTGGATCAATCCCGCCGACGGTCAGATTGTTCATGGTTCCCGAACTGGCAGCTGGTATGCGGTCGGGGAGCATCTGTGAAAATGCGCGTAGCAACACATCCACGATGCGCTGCGAGGTTTCTACGTTTCCACCCGCTACTGCAGCGGGTGGTTTTGCGTTAACGACAGTGCCTTCCGGGATCACCAGCTCTATCGGCCGCATCAATCCAGCAGTGGGCGCGGCTTCGGGCGGCAGCAAACATCGTAATACGTAAAATGTCGCTGAATAGGTAATAGCGGCTACCGCGTTCAAACTTCCAGCTACTTGTGGTGCTGAGCCCGCAAAATCCACTCGCAAGCGGCTGTGCTCCGGGTCCGTTGTGATCTTTACGCGGATTCTGATGGGCTGATGGCTGATTCCATCATCGTCCAGGACATCTTCCGCGCTGAACTCGCCTGGCGGCAGTTGTTCGAGTTCCGTTCGCATGAGTTGTTCGGAATGCAGTAAAAGTCCTTTGGCATTCTCTGCCACACGCGGGAGTCCATACTTTTCGATCAAGTTTAGGACGCGCTCCGCTCCAATGCGGCATGCGCCGATCTGCGCGGTTAGGTCTCCTTCGCGCTCCTGTGGCGTTCGGACATTGTTCAGGAGCAGCCTTAGTACAGCCTCATTGAGCACTCCGGCATTCATGAGCTTAATGGGCGGAATGCGTATACCCTCTTGATAGATTTCGCGGCAGAGTCCCATTGATCCCGGGTACGTTCCGCCCACATCCGCATGGTGGGCACGGTTCGCCACAAAAAATACCGCATTCTCTTGGCTATCGACAAATACTGGCACGACGAGCGTAATATCGGGCAGATGCGTTCCGCCATCGTACGGATCGTTCAAAATTGCAATATCGTCCGCGTGCAAAGTTAGTTTGTCCAATACGGCTCGCACGGACATGGGCATTGATCCCAGGTGTACGGGCATATCATCGCCCATTGCAATGACATTGCCATCGGCATCAAAAACCGCGCTGGAGTAATCGCGCCGTTCTTTGATGTTGGGTGAAAATGCGGTGCGCCGCAGCGCCCCTCCCATCTCGTCCGCAATGGAATGGAAGGCGTTCTTGAAGATGGCGAGTTCGATAGGGTCAGTTTGCTGGGACATCAATCACCAGGTTGAGGGATGAGTCTACTTTGACTGTGCAATGCGGCGGCACAAAAGTGGTGGCGCTGTATTCGATAATGATGGCTGGACCTGTCAATACATCACCAGCTCCTAATCGTTCGCGATCGTAGACTGTTGCGGTCCATTGTTGATTTTGGAAGTAAATCGGCTTTGTGCCCATGACTGCTCCCTGGCCGTTGCCGTTTTGCAGCTCGAAGCGTTGAGGCTTATGCTCTTCAGCGTCGGCAATCATTTGCACGCGCACGTTGACTACTTCCACTGTCCGTTGCCGGTCCGCGTAGCCGTAGCGTCTCTCATGCTCTCCATGAAAGTGTTCTAAAAAGTTGCTATCCCAATTTACTGTCAACTCGTATCCTTGACCGGCGTAGCGCAGGTCCGCTGTCCTGATTGCCGTGGGGGTCAGGCCTTCCCCTCCCATTTCCCGGTATCCTAAACTTTCGAGCGTGGCGAAGTGTTGTTCCAGTGATGAATCTTCTGGTTTCAGCATGACTGTTTGCGAGTAGCCGCGCACTACGTTTGACGTAAAGATGCCGAAGGCCGACAGCGCTCCCGGCATGACAGGCACCAGCACTCGGGGAATCTGCAGGGCTCGTGCTAACGCACAGGCATGGAGCGGGCCTGCTCCGCCGAAGCTGACCAGCACGAACTCACGCGGATCGTACCCCTGTTCAACTGATATTTTTCGTAGCGCCTTTTCCATGTGCGCGTCCACAACACGGATGATCCCTTCCGCGAAGATTTCGACCTCCGGGAGCGGGCCTTTAGCTGCCTCAAAATAGTGCTGTGCGCGCTCCTTATCGAGGCGCATTTCGCCGCCTAGCAGCCCGTTTGCGCCGAATCTTCCTAACAGGAGATTGGCGTCGGTTACGGTCGGTTGCGTGCCGCTTCCGTAGCAGATAGGTCCCGGAACGGCTCCCGCTGATTCTGGCCCTACTTTTAACGCGCCGCCGCGATCAAAGCTGGCCAGCGATCCGCCACCCGCCCCCACGGTGTGAATGTTCAACATGGGCACGGCGACCGGCATGCCCATCACCTCCGATTCGGTTGTGGTTTGCAGCCCCTTTTCGGTGTCGACCAGCGCTACGTCCGTGGAGGTTCCGCCCATGTCAAAGGTCAGAATGCGCGTAAACCCGGCTGCTCTTGCGACTGCCGACGCGCCAACTACGCCGCCCGCTGGTCCCGACAAGATGGTCCTGACTGGTTCGCGCGCCGCCACCGGCGCGGAGATAATTCCGCCCGATGATTGCATAATATGCAATCGCGAACCACCCGTATGGATCTGCTCATCGAGCCGTTGCAGGTAGTTTTGCATCTTGGGCTGAAGATAGGCGTTGATCAACACGGTCGCGCCGCGCTCGTATTCGCGAAACTCCGGCAGGATCTCGTGCGATAGGGAAATTGGCACGCCCAATTCACGCAGCACTGCTCCCACCTTTTGCTCGTTCTCAGGGTTGGCGAAAGAGAACAGGAGCGATACGGCAACCGCTTCCGGCTGCAGCTTTGCGATTGTGTCGCGTAGTCGGGCTAATTCGGTCTCGGTGAGGGCGCGCAATACTGTGCCGTCGCTCCCTGTACGCTCCGCTACGCCAACCCGCATTGAGTCCGGAGCGAGCGGCGGTTCGGGGGTCCAGAACCAGTTGTAAAGCTCAGCTCGGGCTTGTCTTCCGATAGCGATGGTGTCTTCAAAGCCTGCGGTTGTGACAAAAGCTACGCGTGCGCCTTTGCGCTCCAGCAGCGTATTCGTCCCTACGGTGGTTCCGTGGCGTACTTCCGCTTGCCGGCCTTTTGCGATTTGCTGTACGGCGCTCCATACGGCTGCTCCGGGATCAAGGGGAGTGGAGGGAATTTTTAGAATTTGAAATTGCCCTTCGGACAAGTAAACGCAATCAGTGAAAGTGCCGCCGGTGTCAATAGCGATTCGCATCAATAGGTGTTTATGCCTATCCTATTGTCATTGGTTCCCGCAAACGTAACAACTCCGGCGTTTCGCTGGCGCAACATTACCTCGTCTCAGCGCCGTACGGTTCTGGCAGCCGGTTTGGGCTGGGGGCTGGATGCGTTTGATGTGATGCTGTACTCGATTGTGCTGGCCACGCTGATGCGCGAGTTCGGCATGACTAAGTCCACTGCCGGGTTTCTCAATAGCCTGACGCTGATGGCCTCCGCCCTTGGCAGCTTTGTGTTTGGCCTGCTGGCTGATCGCGCCGGACGCCGCCGCACCCTTAGCTTGAGCATTCTGACCTACTCGCTTTTTACGTTTGCTTGCGGATTTTCAACTAGCATCCCCATGCTAGCGGTTTTCCGTTTCTGTTTGGGATTGGGCATGGGGGGTGAGTGGAACGCGGGCGCTACCCTGGTGGCCGAAACCTGGCCGAGCTTTTGGCGTGCTCGCGCTCTGGCGATTGTGCAAAGCAGTTGGGCTCTTGGCTATGCGCTGGCGGCGGTCGTGGCGAGCGTTGTTCTCGCGCATGGCAGTTGGCGATGGGTTTTCTTTGTTGGGGTTCTGCCGGCGCTCCTCACATTCTGGATTCAGCAGGATGTGCCTGAGCCTGAGGTGTGGAAGCGACATATAGCCGGGAAATCTGTTTTACCGGCGGAACGGCGGCAACTTTGGTTTATGATCCTGCCGCGCCTTTCCGCGCTGCTTGCCATGAATACTTTCGGCATGTTTGCCTGGTGGGGACTTTTCACCTGGATTCCGGCTTATCTCGCCTTGCCGGTCGAGCGCGGCGGGCGTAATTTCAATCAGGTTGACTTCACTACTTTTCTTGTCTTGTTGAACCTGTGCGGAATGTTTCCCGGTTATCTGCTGTTTGGGGTGTTGGCGGATCGTTTTGGCCGCAAGCGCACGGTGATCGGGTATCTTATTCTTGCCGCGCTTTCCGTTCCCGGTTTTGCCTTGGCGCGTCAACCAGGACTGATCCTTCTGACTGCTTCCGTTTCGGCCTTTTTCGGCACGGGTTTCTTTGTGGGGTCCGGCGTGCTTGGCAGCGAGCTTTTTCCTACGGCGATTCGCGCTACGGCCCTTGGTGTTTCCTACAACGTGGCTCGCGGCTTGAGTGCCTTCGCGCCCTTGATGATCGGCGCTATTGGGGAGCATCATGGTCTTGGCTGGGGCTTTGCTGCTTGTGCCGTGGCATTTGCTTGTGCTGCATGGAGCGCCCTCTTTGTTCCTGAAACTCACGGTACTGAGCTTGTATAAGCAATGGGCCGTTTTGCGCGATAATTATGGCGTTATGCCAGACCTCGACATCTTTAGCGAAGAATTTTCCCGACAGGCCGCAGCCGCTGGTGATCGGGCT
>JBJMGL010000238.1:0-2496 GCA_045807985.1 Bryobacteraceae bacterium | reverse complement strand
GACTCTGATGTTGTTGACGCTGCGGTTGTAATAGAAATCGCGGCCGTGCCAGTACCCACCCCCGTAGCCTACGCCGAAGTATCCGAAGCCGTAATTGACGCCGCCGTAGAACCCGACGTGGGGTCCCCAATAGCCAGAGTGCCAAATGTATGCGTTTCCACCCCAACCCCAATAGCCGGGCGTCCAGAGCAGGCCTGGTTCCGGGGCTTGCACCCAAGTGCCGGGCACCCAGTAATAGCCCTCATCGCCGTAAGCCCAGTAGCCGGGGGTCCAGATGTATCCGTCGCCCGGGCATGGAGGCTGCACATAAACCGGCAGGACCGGAGGCGCTATCCCGACCGAGATCACAACGCCGGCAAATGACGATGCCGGAACTACGGACATGACAAGTGCCAGCAGCAAGTAGCGAATAATGCGCGGAATTTTCATTGATATCTCCTCTTCGTGCAGCCGCCGTTCAGCGGCGGTCTTTAGATGGCGCAAGTACTATCGACGGGGAGTGGCGAACTCTGGACGGCCTTCTAAACTCGCGTCAGCTGTATAAACGCGGTTCCGTGCAATATGTTGCTGGCCGGGTAAAGTAGGCTTAGTTTACAGCGGTTTGCGATGATTGACGGCCAAGCATTCCTTGGGAGAATTACGTCAGTTACCCCGGCCAGGATAGATCAATGAATGTAGGTCAGCGCGCTTGACATGCGATTGATGATCAGGGGCTGCCCCACCATTTCCACGTACACGTTCCACGTACCCGGCGGCACGACCGTGGAAAGATCAAAGGCTGCTGCCGCGACCGGAAGGTTCGACGCTGCTAAATAGAGATTGCCCACCGGATCGGTGTAATAGATGTTGAAGTGATGGACGGTAGAAATAGAGGCATAAGTCGCGTCTGAAGCTGCCAATGCCCAGTTTAGCTGGCTGCCTGTGAGTGACGCGTTCACGGTGTAGCAATTATCAATTCCGTCTTCGATTGCGGTGCCTTCTTCGTAGTCGTTCCAAGTCGCGATTTGAACGTAAGGAATTTGAGGATTCGAGCCGCCGAAATATTTCGATATCTCGTTCGCTGTTTTGAGAAGCACTTGCCCGCACTGCTGCGCCATTACGCGGTTTGCGCCCCAAGATGCGTTGTTGTCGTCAAAGCCCTTGTAAACCACTCCGACCGTGAGCTGAGATTGGTGCATCAATCCGGAAGTGTAAAGGTTGTCGAGGTAAATAGGCGAAGCATTGGTGTTTGATCCCCACCAAAATTGTTTGGTAGTGTCATACGCCGCAGGTTGCACCCACCCGAAGCGGCCATTGTCGTAAGGCGCGGTAGTAAAAGAGCCGAACTGGAAAATGTACTTGTAAGCTGCGGCGTATGTGTCGGTATGCGCCTTTACTGCGGTCCAGATGGTTATCCAGTCGGCTGAGGTAAGAATTGGCCATGTGGTCGGCGGAATAAAAAGGAAAATGACAGGATTGCCTGAGTCGCTGAAATAGACGCCGCTGCCTGCGTAATGCGTGTTGATGTAATCCATGTCCGTGGTTAGCGCATTTTGTACGCATGTGACCGTGGCCGCTTCGGTTTGATTCGAAGTAGGACAGGTTGCGGTTAATGCGCCTTTATCTTCCATAATCCCAAACTTCAAGGGATAGCCGGAGCGGCTGTTCAGATCGGCGAAGACTGCATTCGTAGTTGCGAGATTGAAGCTTTGATTTGCACTCAGAGAGCCGTAGAAGTCCACTAGGTTTATGTCGCAACCTTCACTGAGCATGAAGGAATCCTGGGCAGACACGGTGGCTGGCAGGTTCTCGTTGTAGCCGACGCCCTTGTGGCTGCTCATGCCAAACCACGGTTGGTATTCGCAGATCAAGCGACCGGTCCAGCCGGGATAGATCAGTTGTTTGGCACTGATTGGCGAAATGTGCCCAGCGGGTGCATTCGGAACCAGCGTTTCCGCACTTAGGTCATTAGGATTCGCATTGAAGCCGTTGAAAAATGTTGAACAGTACGGAAGATTTCCACCAGGATCGTTCGCGGATGAGCACGAACTTGTGTTGTTAGAGAGCTGCTGGGTCAAAGTACCGATAGGAGTTGGTCCGCCCGTTCCTCCGGTCAGCGTGGGCCCTGATGCGACGGCGGTGAAAGAAGGTTTAGCAAACAAGCTGCTGTGCGTGACCGAAGTCGAGAGCGGGTAATTGCTGGTGGTGCCTTTGCTTTTGCTGGTGAGCGTTATTTTTGTTTTGCTGACGACAGCAGTCACAGGAGAATTTGCCGCGTTCAATAAACTCGCGAGGGACGCTACCAGTTGGTTCACATTTTTCTGATTGGAGGCGTGGCTATAATTTGCCGCCGCCGTAAATCCGTTCACATTAATTCCGATTTGTCCCGAATCGTAGGTTGGGCAAGTTCTGTTACCGCAGGGATAGGTCGGTCCCAGAAGCTCTCCGCTGAGCGTGACCGATCCGCTCGCGGCAGTTTGTGCTGAGGCCGATATTGAGAGCAAGGCCAGACCAAAG
>JBJMGL010000237.1:0-13289 GCA_045807985.1 Bryobacteraceae bacterium | reverse complement strand
GACTACCACCATTCGGAAGGAATTTTCACCGAAGAGTATGTGCCTGCATTCCGAGAGCTGTTTCGGGAGCATAGGTCACCACTCATGGCGAAGTACTGAGTTCCTCCATAGCTCCCGCATGGTCGACAATCCGGAAAGTGAGATTGTGAAACACGGTTACCGGAAAACGACCTGCTATCGCAATAGATCAAAGCCGGTCCAAACTGTCAAGCAGGTCTGCGCAGGATCTTGCTTGAAAGGATCTCCTCATTTAAGCCAAAAAGCCCGGCTCCTCGATTGGAGAGGCCGGGCCGTGTTGCGCTTACTGCTTCCGCAACAGCAAAGTTACTTGGAGGTGCTGGTGCTGGTGGTGCTGCTCGAAGTCTCGCCTTTCTTGTTCTTTTTGTGCTTCGTCTTGGTCTTCACGGTGCCGCTGGACATGGTGTCCTGGGTAGTGGACGACGACGTAGAAGTGTTTTGGGCGAACATCGCCATGCCGCTAAGAAGAGAGAGGCTAAGCGAAGCGATCATGATCTTTTTCATAAGTTTGTCTCCTGACTTGAATCTGTGAGCACTTCGTGTGCTCTCCTGACTAGGCTCTCACTGAATCGTGAAGTAGTTCTGAAGATTGAATTAAAGTTCCTTTACCTGCTGACAGGAACCGGTTCCGGAAGGCGATCACAACCTTTGCAAATTTTTGTGTCGGGTCAACTTCTTTCCTTTCCGCTGGTTACGGTGCTTGACCCTGACGCGGAGCATCCCGCTCCGTGCTTTCGTATGCTACAGTGCCGCTTCACGCAAACCTATGTCCACCGCCCCCTCCCTGGCCCCGAACCGCCTCGCCGCCAACCGCGCCAATGCGCAATTAAGCACCGGCCCTACCAGCCTCGCAGGGAAAGCCAAGTCTTCTTTGAACGCCGTGAAAACCGGTCTCACCGGACGCACCGTTCTGCTGCCGACCGAAGATGCCGTGCTCTATGAGGCACATATCGAGCGCTTCCGGGAAGAACTCCAACCCATGGGCGAACGGGAAACCCAATTAGTCCAGAACTTAGCCGATACGCAATGGCGACTGGATCGGATTCCCGGCCTGGAGTTTGGTCTGTTTGCCCTGGGCCGCAAACGCTACGCCGACCAGTTCGAGGAGGAAGAAGACCCGCAGGTCCGCGCGGCTCTCCTCGATGCGCACATTCTCATAACCGAAGCCAAGCATTTCAAGAACCTGCACCTGCAGGAAAGCCGCTTGCGTCGCCAATACCGGCAGGACGCGCAAGAGCTCAGGGAGTTACAAGCCCAGCGCCAGCAGGAGCAGGAAGAAAAGCAAGAACATGCTCCCCGCGTCAACCACACCCAAAGAAAAAATGGCTTCGAATTTACAAAAACAAGTGAGACACCCGGCAAGCAACCGGGCAAAGAAGCAAACCGTCCTCTGCAGAGCGACTCCGCCCTGTTCCGTGCTGGCTCCGTTTAAACGCAAATCGCTCCAGACCCGCTGTTTCGCCGCGCCAAGTCAGCTGCCGCTGAGCGAGGTATTCCTTTGCGGGTTCTCATATCAGAGTGCATAGCAATCCTGCTGCTGGATCCCGTACTCACCAGAGTCAGTTTATAGGTGTTATAAGCAAAAATCAAGATATGTAGCTTCTGTATCCCAGCGCAGAAGTATGAGTAGGAAGTATTCAGGAAACTAGCTGAACAGGCATCCAACAGGCGCTAGTACCTTTAGCCTGCCAAGCTGCATTTAAGTTTGAAGTGTCACGCTCAAAACAATTTCACTGCATCACAAATTGAATGCAAACCGGCGCCGACACGTCCACAGTTTCTCCAGTCGGACTCAGTTCGCCGCTTTGGGGGTCAACCTTAAACACAACCACTTTGTCTGATTTTTGATTCGCCGCCAGCAGGCGCGTTCCCGCTGGATCAAGAGCAAAATTACGCGGGATATTTCCACCCGTCGAAGCGCGTTGAACTTTGCTAAGAGTCCCACCCTCTGGGTCAATAGCGAACACTGCGATGCTGTCATCACCCCGGTTAGAGGCATAAAGGAAACGGCCCTTGCGATCAATCTGAATCTCTGCCGAATTATTCTCCGCCTTGAAATCCGGTGTCAGCGTGGAAACATTCTGCAACTCCTTGAGCGTTCCGTTCTGAGCGTCATATGAAAACGCGGTCACACGCGAACCCATCTCATTGAGCAGGTAAGCAAACTTGCCCGAAGGAGCGAAGGCAAAGTGCCGCGGGCCTGATCCGCCTTCCACTTTCGTAAACGGAGGCGTATTCGGCCTTAACGATCCGTCTGAAGAACTGAAGCGGTAACTCATGATCTTATCCGTTCCTAAATCAGGAACGAACAAGAACCGGTTATCGGCCGAGAGCACAACCGCATGCGCGTGCGGCCCTTTCTGTCGTTTAGGATTCACGCTCGACCCGCTCAGCTGAACCAGGGCTGTCCGCTCTCCAAGCCGTCCGCTCGAATCGAGCCGGAAAACGGCAACGCTTCCGCTTCCATAATTCGCAACCGCGATAAACTTTCCCGTCTTGTCCACCACCAGGTGACAAGCGCCGCCTCCTCCCGACGTAACCTTGTTTAATAACTGCAGCGCACCCGCCTTATGATCAACCGTAAAGCTGCTAATCGCCCCTTGCGTCTCGCCCGCATCACCCAGTTCACTTACCGCATAGAGAAACTTCCCATTCGGATGAAGCGTCAGCCACGACGGATTCTCCACTTCAGCCGCCACGCCCATGGATTGAAGCTTTCCCGTCCCGGTCTCATACCGGTAGCGGTAAATGCCCTTGCTTTTAGGTCCGGTATACGTTCCGATGTAGACCAGATAACTGGAACTCCCCTCCGCTCCCGTACAAACATCGGTTGTAAAACAGAGCGAAGCAAATAAACATAAGCGGAAGATCCAAGCGGCACATTGCATAACGTCAGGACAAATCATCTCAAACTCGTTTCGTCACACGCAGCTCTTTTTCAAAGATTTTGAATCCTTGATTGACTTTCCGTGCCCGCGCCGCCTACACTCCGACAAATACATGGTTACAACTGCCGCCAAGTTTTCCCGCCGATCTCTCCTGCACACTGCTGGCTTGGCTGCGGGGCTAGGTATGGTTCGCTCGATGGAAGGGCAAAGTGCCAAAGCGCGTCGCGTGCTTGCCTTGGTAGGAGATCGTTATCACAATCCTGATTACATCCGCGTGGCTCTCACAAAAATGTTTGATGGGCAGGGAGTCACGGTCGACTACACCATGAACTACAGGGAGCTCTCGCGCGACCTGCTGAAAAACTACCAGCTGTTCCTCTGTCTTCGTGACGGCATGATCTGGCCCGACGGTTATCTCGGTCCAGACGCCTACACAGCTTACGAACAGGGCTTGGAAAACAAAGACGCCTTCCCGGAGCCAAAACCGCAATCATGGCTAACGGAAGAGCAAGCACTCGCGCTTAAGGAATTTGTAACAGGGGGCAACGGCTTCTATTCGCTGCACAACAATAGCCACGTTTCGCTGTCATCAAAAACCTACCGGGACGTGCAGGGCGGAGCCTATATCGGACATCCGACCCTTCAAAGTGCGGGTCGTCAATTCAAACCACCCCATCACGCAAGGAATCAAGGACTTCATCGTGAACGACGAGCAGCACTACGTGGAGTACGACAAAGACCGCAAATACATCCTTCTCGAAGCCGAAAATATTGATGAACTGAACTTCGAGAAATATGGGCCGAAGTCAATTGCAGGCTGGGCCTACAGCTATGGGGAGGGCCGGGTTGTCTTCACATCCGTCGGCCATACCATCCACGCCCTCTGGGTTCCCGAATACCTCAAACTTCAAAAAAGAGCCGTTCAATGGCTTCTGAAGGAAATTTAATCTCAAGAACCCAGCGGGATGACGAGCTATTTCTAACCGGCCGTTAAGCTAATTCGACCTGTTCCGCTTGCAAGCCCTTCGGTCCGCGTTTCACGGTAAAGGACACGCGAGCGCCTTCGTCTAAAGTGCGGTAGCCCGCCGATTCAATCGCTGAGAAATGGACAAACACATCCTCGCCATTCTCGCGCGCGATAAATCCAAATCCTTTGGAAGCGTTAAACCACTTCACAGTACCAGTTTCTTTCATAAGTTCTCTCTTTCTAGTTACAATTTCTTACGCATCGACTGAGGAACCTCGAAAGCCAAACTACTTGTGGGTAACGCCCGAACTACGAGTACCAAGTGACCTAAAAGAATTGCTTACTCGAATTACAGTAGCATAAAACGCTTTCACGCGTCTTCTTTGCAACGGGGAAGATCCGTCCGTAGCCGCCACTAAAGAAATTTACCCGAATGTTGAGACACTTTGCCGCTCCTTTGATTGTGGTCGCTATGTCCACTCTCATTCTTCCGTGCCAAGCTGCGGAATTGCTTTCCGCGGGTACAGGTATAGAGGTGCGGCTATCCGTATCGACCGGATCCCGCACGTCATATGCGGATGATCCTATCCAGGGCGTAGTGATCGCCCCCGTCTTCTCGGAAGGCAAGTTGCTCATTCCGCCAGGTACGCTCATTTCCGGAAGAATTGAAAAGGTGCAGCGCCTGGGATTAGGTTTGAAGCACCTCACCGCCATTCTAGAGTACCGTTTTGACAGCCTGCACTGGCCAAACGGACAGACATCGCCGATTAGCGCGCAATTGGTGAAGGTGGAAACAGCGAAGGAGCAAGTAAACGCCGGGGGAGTGATACGCGGCATCTATCCAACGGCAAGTCTCTCCTCCAGCGTCGCCTTCTATGCGCTTCCGATTATATGTATGGACCCGGAACTTGCCGCGCCGATCTTAGGAATCAAGTTCGTGATTGCCCGCTCGCCAGATCCCGAAATCTACCTCCCGGCGGGCACCGAGGTGATCCTGAAACTTACGGCTCCCGCCCACATACCCTCTTCCGGCGCTCCGTCGAACTACCTCGCACCGCTCTCGGCAGAGGAAGTGGACAATGCGCATCAAATCCTGGCGAAGCTGCCGCAACAACGGACGAACCGGGGACGCAATCATCCTTCCGACCTGGTGAACATTCTCTTCCTGGGTGATCAAGCTTCGATTGACCGCGCATTCCATGCCGCCGGCTGGTCCGGCGCCCACCGGCGTTCGCTGCTCTCTATTTACCGGATGTATCACTGTATGGTGCAGCGTAACGGTTACCGCATGGCCCCCATGGGGAAACTCACATTAAATGGACTTAGCGCGGACGCTGAGTATCAGAAAAGCCTCAATACCTTTTCAAAGCGCCATCATTTGCGCCTGTGGCGGCAAGGCCAGGAGGACGCTTGGCTCAGCGCGGCCACTGAGGACATCAGTTACAAGTTCCGGAGAATGCACCTGACGCATGCAACCGATCCGCTCATCGATAACGAGCGAAACAAGGTGCTGAATGACTTGGCTTTTACAGGATGCCTGGATGCCGGGATTATGATGACGCGCAACTTGTTGGACAACGTTGAGCCGCCGGAGCGCTCTATTGCAACAGATGGAAAAATCGCCGTTGTTCGCCTGAACAACTGCCAGAACCCGCAAACGATGCCCGTCGAGTCCGCCACTTCCGGCCCTCGCGCGCGAGGCCGTCCGGTTCAAATCCTGGTGGCCCTGCGAAATGACATTATTCGGTCGAACCCCATCTCCCTGGCCTTTAACACGGTGGAGCAAATCAGGCAGAATCAAGGCTCAAAGGTAAGGCGGGAAAAGTCTTTGCTCCACGCCAACCGGGCGGAAACACAGCTTTCACGAAGCGATGCGCCGCAAAGGTGGACACGTCCGAGCATTCTCGACTGATCACTGGCCAGCCGCTTTCCGCGTTTCCCGCAAGGTGGACAGCAGCGACTCGTAGGGCGTTTTCTGCACATAGGGACCTACTGCCCAGGCAAGGCCTTCAGGAATATCGCGGGAAAGTGAAAGTGTCCGGCACTCTCCCAGTACTCCGCCGCGGAAGCTTTCTAAACTCCAATACGCATAAAGACGCCACAAATACCCATGCCCCTCGCCCGGTGGAAACTTGCGCCCCCGCGTAAATAAACTGGCATCAACCTCCGTGATGTTTCGCGCGTAAGCGCGGCACGTCCATCTCTCGGGAGACACCTGCTGGTAATGAGCGTCCTGCTCCACATTGAGCACCACGGGGACGATACCCTTTCGCTGTAAACGCCAATACCCGGTAACGTCATTCCCGTTTCGCCGTATCGTCCGTGAGTCAGCCACCTCCGGGTAAATCTTTTTGTGACGGTCGAAATCGCGGAGCACTTCCAGCACCCGTGCCATGCTGGTATGCGGAATGTAAACCGCTCCCATCCAGTCATGCACCAGCCCGTCCTTTACATCGATAGGATGCCCATTCGGCAACTCTCTGATCGGGAACTCTCCCGCAAGCACCTTCTCCTTACTGACCGGATCATCGTCAAGCGCAAGGAAACTCTTTTTGCCCTGCCATCGTTCATTAATTTGCTCCTCAACCGACTGTACATAGCGCTCGAACTCATTCACAGTCTGCGGCTGGAGCTTGACCACGAACTGGCCCGGTAAAGGCAGCCCGAGCGTCAGGACCAACCCCAAAACAACACCGGTCAGCTTCAATCCCGAAATGTTATTTCTCCCAAGATGTAAACCTCGCGTCAATTCCTACCGTAACGCAGCATGTACTCTCGACAGAGTAAAACCGAAGGCAATCAGGACTCAACCGCGCAGATAGCCAAAATCCTGCTGACCATCGCTCAAGATCGAATCAATAAATTCCGCTAGGTCGAGGTCTTTCCCGGTCACGCGATTCCCGGCATCGTGCGTGTTCAACTGAATATCGACGGAGTTATAGGTATTGCACCAAGCCGGGTGATGATCTCTTTCCTCAATGCCTTCGATGCAGGCTTGCATGAATTTCATGGCTCCTCGAAAATCTCCAAAGATCAACTTTCTTTTAAGGCCATGTTGATCCCCCGACCATCCCTTCAGTTTCGAAAGTGCCGTCTCGATTTCCGTCGCTTCTAAAGATCTCGGCTTTACGTATCCCATTCCGCTACCCCCTTTCGAGAAAACTCTTCAGATCCTGTTCATTTACAACCGGCTCGCCAAGCGCCACATTGTTCAGCTTGCCCGCGCGCATCCACGTTTCGAGTTGGTCCACCAAGCTAAATAAATGATCGAATGAGTCAACAATGAACAGCAGCGGTTGATAGCGGTCAATATCAAACGCCTGATTGATCACCCATTCGAGCTGAATCGGGTATCGCTGCACATCGTCGGACTCGATCGCATGCGTAATCTCGCCATAGGAACTAAGCAACCCACTACCGTACACTTTTAAGCCGCCGCGCTCGCGCATCAACCCGAATTCAACCGTGAACCAGAAAAACCGGGCCATCGCCCGGATGATACTCTCCAATCGCTCCAGCTTCTTGGCTGCATCGCGTGTCCCTGCCACAATTTCAGCCGCCGTGTGCGCGCACTCTCCCAACCGCACCAGCGTATCGGCAAAAACCCGATCCGTATGCATCGGCACATGACCCGCAATGTCGTGAAAGATGTCCGGCTCCGGCAAGTAATCCAGCCGGTCGCTGCGCCGGATCGTGATCGTAGTGGGAAACTCGCGATGACGCAGGCAATCAAAAAACACAAAGCTAGGCACATACCCGCTTACTGGCTTAGCGCGGAATCCAGTTAACGGATTCAAAAAGCGATTCACATCATCAAGCCTGGGCACGCGCTCCGGATCAAAGCACAGCGAAGCAATGCCGCGCAGAAAATGCTGATTGGCATACTGCTGCCATTTTGGCTTCATGCGCGAGTACAAGGAGCGCCACGCCGCATGATTCTCTGCCGAATACAACTCATACGGTTGATGAATATAGAGTTGCCCCTGCCCACGTGCCTCTTCAATAAACGCCGCTTCCGTCGTTGTCAACCCATCACAGAGCATCATACGCACAAGCTCCCGTGACTGCATCATAACACCACTTAAACGTGGTGCCTAGGCTCATCTCGGAGTGCTGGAAAGGCAGTGCCGCTACACGTTCCAAAACCAATTCGCCGGAATCCATCCCGCACGCAGTAACCCCGCAAGATTACCTCATCGCGGTCTTCCAGAAAGCACCGCTGCTCGTCATTTGAAAGTTGCAACGGCTCCTGGCCTCTCCAGGTCAGCTCCAGCAGACAGCCCCGATTTTCCCGCTGTGGGCCGGAAATCGTACCGCTGCCAATCAGGTCGCCTGTTCGCAGCGGGCATCCGTTTGAAGCATGATGAGCAATCATCTGCCCGAGCGTCCAGTACATGTCTTTAAAAGAAGCTCGGCTGACGCGCACCGGCTCGCTCATCTTCGCAGTACGTAGCCAAACCTCGACCGTGATATCAAATGCGCCAGGCTTCGACGATTGCAGATAAGCAAGTACCGGCACATCGTGTTCCGGCGCGGCCGCTCGAAACGGCTCCAGCGCTTCTGCTGTAACTACCCAAGGCGATAAAGACGTAGCAAAGTTCTTCGCCAGAAACGGACCGAGCGGCTGATATTCCCATCTTTGTATGTCGCGTGCCGACCAATCATTCAGCAAACAAACTCCAACGAGATGATTTTCAGCCTCCGCCATCGGAATGGGCTGGCCGAGCGCATTGCCGGGTCCTACAAAAGCGCCTAGTTCCATTTCATAATCCAGCTCTTTTGAAGATCCGAATTGGCCCGCGCCTAATTGTCCCAGCGGCCTCCGCACAGGTGTTCCACTCACCACAATCGAAGAAGCCCGCCCATGATAGGCAATCGGAAGATGTTTGTAATTCGGCAGCAATGGCTGGTCAGGACGAAACATTCTTCCCACGTTCGTTGCGTGGTCGAGGGAAGCGTAAAAATCCGTGTAGTCGCCGATAGCGACAGGCAGGCACATTTCGCACTCCCCTTGAGGTGCCAACTCCCTCGCGGGAGAACCCTCTCTCAGGTAGGCGCTCCACTCGCGGCGTAAATCACGCCGTTCCGTTGAACTCAGCCGAAAGTAGCCGCCCAGATCCTCACCGTCGAGCCACGGATGCAAATCAAGAATAAACTCCCCAATCGCCACGCCCAGACGTGACCGGAAATCGCGCCCGTGCTTGTAGACTCCTAAAGGCAGGTTCTGAATCGGAAACTCACAATCTACACAGTTAGCGGATTCCACCCAACTCCGCAGTGCGGGATCATGCGTTTCGTCAATTACTCCAGCCACGACAGATAATAGTTCCGATCCTCAATCTCGGCAGCCTCCCGGCTAACGTGAAGACCCCGGAACGTATCCACCATCACCGCCAGCTCATTCGTTTCCTTTTGTCCCAAAGACGCTTCCGTCCGTCCCGGCTGCGGTCCATGCGCCAATCCATCTGGATGAAGCGTTACGGAGCCATACTCAATCCCCTTGCGGCTCATAAATTCCGAATTCGCGTAATACAATACCTCATCCGACATCACATTGGAGTGGCTATAAGGAGCGGGCACGGCCTCCGGGTCGAAATCATAGGGCCGGGGGCAGAACGAGCACACCACAAACCCATCCCCTTCCAAAGTTTGGTGAGTTGGAGGAGGAAGATGAAAACGCCCCACCCGAGGCTCAAAATTGTGAATATTGATCGCCCAAGGATAATAAAAACCGTCCCATCCAACTACATCGAACGGATGATACGCAAGCACCATTTCCGTCAGAGTATTTGCCTTCTTCACAATCAGTTTGAACTCGCCGGATTCATCGTGGGTTTCCAAATTCTGAGGACCACGAATGTCGCGCTCGGAATACGGGCTCGATTCCGTCAGCTGGCCAAACTCATTACGGTAGCGCTTCGGAGTACGGACATAACCTGCGCTCTCGATCACCAGCAGAGTCCGCTTTTCGGAAGAAAACTGGTAGCGGTGCAAAATACCCCGCGGAATCACCAGATAATCACCCGCGCTGAAAGCGATACTGCCAAAGGCCGACTCCAGTACGCCTTCGCCCTCGCTGATGAACACAATCTCATCGCCCTGCGCATTGCGGTAAAAGCTCGATGTAGGGTCCGCAGGATGGACAATTTCCATCGACACATCATGGTTAAACAGCAACGGTATGCGCTCCGTAATCGCATCACCCGCCTTATGGAACTGCCGCGTCCGGAAATGCCGGTGCTTCAGCGGCTCCGCATCCGCCGCATGCCACTCAATGCGCTTCAACGTGTTCACCGCGCGCACGGCAGTAGGCCGCTGGATGTGATAGAGCAGAGATGACGGGCCAACAAACCCCATATTCCCGACCAGCTCTTCGGCATACAGTTGACCGGAAGGCATTCGAAAAATCTTATGACGCTTGGAAGGTATCTCTCCCAACTGACGGTAAACCGGCATTATTTCCCCCTTCTCATCAGTAACTTCTCGCTTTCCGCCACGCTCAATCGCTCACCGTGGGACGCCTCGCCCCAGAAATCGCGCCCCAGCGCATTCAGTTGTCCCTGGGCAATATCAGCCGTTACCGCATGGTGCGCGGCCGCCGCGTTCCTCTTGCGAATCGCGTCTACAACTGGCTTCAGCAAGCTTTCAATATCTTTGGGGACCTGTTTCGACCCGCTGGCCGCCAAATAAACCAAGCGGATCGACCGCTCCAGTACGCCGCGCAGCAGGGTTTCTAACTCCCGGTTATGCGACATCTTTGCAATCTGCAGATGAAACTTCTGGTTTGATTCAATCAACGCATCCAGGCTCTTTGCACCGCGCGCCGCTCCCAGGGCTTCTTTGTAATACGTTTCCAATTGATCGATCTCCGCCGGTTCTGCCCGCAAAGCCGCCAGTTCCGCCGCGATTCCTTCTAAAATAATGCGCGTCTCCAGCAAATCGCGTACCCCGCGAAAGCTTAACTCCGGAACAAAATAGCCGCGCCGCGGAACCGCCGCCAGCAATTGCTCGTTATGCAGCCGATTGCAAGCTTCGCGGAAAGGAGTCCGGCCAATCGAGTAGCGAAGCAGGATCTCCGCTTCCCGCAAGAAACTGCCTTCCGGAAATTCGCCGTGCAGAATACCGTGTTTCAGCATTTTATAAGCGTGGTCAGCCAGGGTACCGCGATTTGCCTCGTTCTTAGCCTTTGCCATCGGGAGCTATATTGCAAGCACAAATGCAATATACTACAAGTATATTGGGTGTCGATAGCTGATATGCAAGCCGCTTGTTCCGAAATGGTCGTCCCGCCGCATATTGTTGCATTGCAGCCGTATCAGCCTGGGCTAAGCGTCGAAGAGATTAAACAACGATTTGGCCTCCAAAGAGTCATCAAGCTGGCTTCCAACGAAAACCCGCTCGGCGTGTCGCCATTAGCTCTCGAACGAGCTCAAGGAGCCTTGGCCGGAATGTCCCGCTATCCCGCTGGCGGACTGACCCTGCGCGCCAAACTAGCGGACCTGTTCGGCCTCAAAGTCGAAAACGTGATTGCCGATGCAGGCAGCGAAGGCATCATGGCGAACATCGTCCGCACCTTCCTCTGCGATAACGATGAAGTGCTGACAACTGAAGCCGCCTTCCAAGGTTTTCAAGTACTAGCTCGGAGCCGGGGAGTAGCTTACCGCGCCGTTCCCTATAAGGACTGGAAATATGATCTGCCCGCACTGGCCGACGCCATCAGCCCCCGCACCAAACTCATCTATCTGGCGAACCCAAACAACCCTACCGGATCATTTTTCACCCGGCAAGCCTTCGAGCAATTCCACCACCGCGTGCCGGAACGCGTGCTGATCATCCTGGACGAAGCTTATTACGAGTTCGCCATGGTGGAGCCGTCTTATCCGGATTCCATGCACTACCGTTTCGATAATGTGATCACGCTCCGCACCTTCTCCAAAGCCTATGGTTTAGCAGCGGCGCGCATCGGATACGGTTTCGCGCACGAAGACCTGATCTCTGTTCTGCTAAAGGTGAAGCTGCCCTTTGAGCCGAGCGGCGTCGCGGAAGCCGCAGCCCTGGGCGCGCTCGAAGACCGGGAGTTCATGCTGCGCACGGTTGCCAATAACGCGAAAGGACTTGCCTACTTCAACCGGAGCTTACCCAAAATGGGCCTGCAGGTTGCGCCATCCGCGGCAAATTTTGTCATGCTGGTGTTCACCGATAGCGGAGAGGCGCAGCGCCTCTTTGAAGGATTGCTGAGCCGAGGTGTCATTGTCCGGCCCCTGAGCGCAACGGGTCTGCCTCATTGTCTGCGCGTCTCGGTCGGCACTCCCGAAGAGAACGAACTTTTTGTTGAGGCGCTCGACGGCGTGCGCCAGGAAATGGAGACTGATTACTATGCCGCAGTTGATTGAGCAAACGGAAAAGACCGCTTCCTCTCAAGAAGACTTTCTTCCGATACATGGCACTGATCACGCTGAGTTCTACGTCGGCAATGCCAAACAAGCGGCTTACTTCTACCGCTCTGCAATGGGCTTTCGTCTGATTGCCTACCGGGGACCTGAAACCGGAACGCGCGACCGCGTTTCGTACGTTCTTGAGCAAAACAAGATCCGGTTCGTGCTCACGACTCCGTTTTCTCCAACCAGCGATATTGCCGAGCACATCTTCAAGCACGGTGACGGAGTAAAGTCCATTGCGCTGACGGTCGAAGATGCGCAGTCAGCCTGGGAACAGACCATCATGCGAGGGGCAACGAGCGCGGAAGCTCCATTCGTCTTAAAAGACGAGCACGGGGAAGCCCGCCTTTCCGCTATCAAATTATACGGAGATACGGTCCACACCTTTGTCGAGCGGTCCGCTTATAAAGGAGCCTTTCTTCCCGGCTTCGTCGCGATGCCCGGACCAGATATCGTATCCCGCGAAGTCGGCCTCCTGCACATTGATCACATGGTCGGCAATGTCGGCTGGGGACAGATGAATACCTGGGTCAACTTCTACCAGGACGTCATGGGCTTCTGCATGTTTAAGCACTTCGACGACGAAGACATCTCCACCGAATACTCCGCCTTAATGTCGAAAGTAATGGCAAACGGTAATGAAAGGGTCCGTTTCCCCATTAACGAACCGGCGGAAGGCAAGCGCAAATCACAAATCGAAGAGTACCTCGACTTCTACGGCGGCCCCGGCGTACAGCACATCGCCATGGCGACTCATAACATTATCGAAACTGTGACAAAGCTGCGCAATCAAGGCATCGAGTTCCTGCAGGTGCCTACTACCTATTACGAAGACCTGACCGCCCGCGTAGGAAAGATTGACGAACCGCTGGACGAACTCGCCCAACTAGGCGTTCTCGTTGATCGTGACGACGAGGGCTATATGCTGCAGATCTTCACTAAGCCGGTGGAAGACCGTCCCACGCTCTTTTTTGAAAT
>JBJMGL010000236.1:0-3563 GCA_045807985.1 Bryobacteraceae bacterium | reverse complement strand
TGGGAAACGCGCTAGCTCTTGCAAAAATGCATGATGCAAAAATCATCCTTTTGCACGTCGAAGAAGGAGTGACCAGTCAATTGTTCGGCTCGCTTTCCTCGACAGCCGAAATCGCCGAGGGACAGGACTACTTAGCCAATGTTGCCGATTCCCTTCGCAAGCAGAATGTAAGCGTCGATACTCTCGTCCGTCATGGCAAAAGTCCAGCGCACGAGATCAGCGCCGCCGTTCATGACGTTCAACCGGATTTGCTGATTATGGCCTCGCATGGCCACCGCGGTTTGAAAGACCTGGTTTTTGGAACGACCATCAATGCGGTTCGCCACCGCGTGAAAACTCCACTGTTAATTGTGAGTGGAGCGCGGCGAAATGGCTGACCTGTCCAGAGGCAGAATCCTGGTAACTGGCGGTGCCGGGTTTATTGGGAGTGCGCTGATTTGGGAATTGAACCGGCGCGGCCTGAAGGACATCCTGGTTGCCGATCTTCTTGGCGAAGACGCGAAATGGAAGAACCTCGTTCCTTTGCAGTTTGCCGATTACATTGAGGGCGACGACCTGCTCATGCGCTTGGATGTCCACGGGCATCAGTTCGACGATATTCAAGCCATCTTCCACCTGGGCGCTTGCTCCTCCACGACCGAGACAGACGCGGCCTACCTAATCCGAAATAATTTTGAGTACAGCAAAGCGCTGGCCCAGTTTGCTTTAGCGGGTGACCGGCGTTTTATCTATGCCTCATCCGCCGCTACTTATGGCTGCCTGGAGGAGCAGGTATCCGAATCAATCCCGCTCGACCGATTGCGGCCACTCAATATGTATGGCTATTCAAAGCACCTGTTTGATTGCTGGGCCGAACGGGCTGGTATTCTGCCGCTCATTACTGGAATTAAGTACTTCAACATCTTCGGGCCTAACGAATACCATAAGGGCGATATGCGAAGCGTTGTTCATAAGGCTTACTACCAAATCCTGGAAACTGCGCGTGTGTCGCTTTTTAAGAGTTACCGTTCTGAGTTCCGCGATGGCGAACAGCGCCGCGACTTTCTCTATGTGAAGGATGCCGTGGATGCGACCGTGTATCTGGCCGAGCATGTGGAAGGCGGCGGGCTCTTCAATGTCGGTTCCGGCGAGGCCAGTACCTGGCTGTCTCTTGTCCACGCTATTTTCAATTCGATAGGACAGCCGGCCAAGATTGATTTCATTGAAATGCCGGAAGAGTTGCAGGATAAGTATCAGTATTTCACCTGCGCTGACATTCGTAAGCTTCGCGCGTTTGATTACGAACGGCCTATGACGCATCTGGCTGATGCTGTGCGCGACTACGTTCTCAATTACTTGATTCCTGGGCGATACCTGGGAGACGAGCCTGTATCGCCAAAAATGACCCGCATGCAAAGAGAAGAAGTGGGCGGCATCTAAGCAGCAGCCAGCCCACGCAGGTTCCACCCGCAGATACGGCTCGCTTCTAATTTGTTGCCGTCCGGACCCGGCCAGTGCGTTTCCAGGCTGATGTACCCTTTGTAGTTATCTTCGAGCAGTGCGGAAATCTGCTCCTTCCAACGGACGCTCCGCGTACCCAGAGGACCCCAGATTGGCTTATTGCCTTCCATGTGGCAATCCTTCGCGTGAACGTGAACAATACGCTTTTTAGGCAGAGACGAATAGCCACCAGGAACCGGATCTTCGCCTGCCACTAAAGCATTGGCCGGGTCCCAGACAAGCTGTAAATTTGGGCTTTGCACCGCCTCTAAGATCCGCTTGGCTTCCGTCGCGGTTCCTACGTTGCAGGCGTGCTCGTTCTCAAGACCGATCATCACGTTTTCCTTTTCAGCGAGCGCTGCCAGGTGAGCCAAATTCTTAGCAATGGTATCTGTGCAGGCTGAGGGGTCAACCGTGCGCCAGTAAGAAAAGACGCGAATGATTTTTGCGTTAAAGAATTTGGCGACTTTGAAGGCATGCTCCGTCAGGCGTGGCTGGTCCTCATACGTGTGCTTAGACGCAAACACGTCGTATTCGAAGCGGCTGTCGAGTTCCGGGGCATTCGGCAGAACGCACTTTAAAAGCGGCGATGCAATCGAGATCACCGGCAGTCCCGCCCGATCGAGCTGGTCTTTCGTTTGCTTGAGTTCATCGTCGCTAAGGTCCATAATGTTCTTGCCGTTGATGACGCGCAGTTCGGCGGCACTCATGCCGATCTCCTTCATGAAGGGTATGGCTTCAGAGAGCGTCGGCGAAAACTCGTCGGTAATGGCAGCAATCGGAATCTTTGGTTTGAACATATGACTTGGCGGGTTTATTGAACTGACCAATTCTCAATACGCACCCGCGGCCGCAGGCGAGTCAAGCCGCTATCTCTAGTTACTAAGATTCTTCCTGCTGCATGTGCATGGGCGGCAATCAACATATCGAGGCTATCCACCGTTACCCCTGCCACTTCGCTCAGAGTGCGGATTTCCGCATAGGATCGCGCCGCCTCGGAATTCCAGGGGAGAATATCAACACGCTTCAAAAACGCATGGACAAGCTCACGAAGCTTAGTAGCTAAAGGCTTCTTTGCCAGCCCATAGAGAAGTTCGGCTTCGGTGATCGTCGAAACACAGAGATGTTGCATGGGGGTACGAACAAGTTGCTGGTCAGCAATGGTGCTACGGATCACGTCACTAGCCACATTTGTATCCAGCATATACAGCTTAGGGGAAAGACTCAAAACAGGTCTCTTTTCTTAGGTGGCGTCGTGACACGATCTTTGAGAAAGTCTCTGATGTCTGGATCGCTCAAATCTCGTAGAGCAAAAAAATCATCCCAAGTATTCGGCTTCTGCGATAAAATCACATCACCCGTGGTTTCGTCTTTCCTGATGTAGACTTCAGTTCCTTCAAAACGAAAAGCCGCAGGCAACCTTACAGCTTGACTTCTTCCATTGCTAAAAAGCTTGGCTTTTCTGATGCTCACCTATGTAATCTACCATGGTATATATTTGATTGCAAGCTAGACCTGATTTCCGTACAGACCGGGCCGAAGTTCGGTTACTTTTGCCTCGTCAGGTGGGATTCATCGATGGGGACCCAGGTTCCATTCGACATCCGCTCCTCGTTGAAGACCTCCATTGCCGAATCGTTCGTGCTCGCCTTGATTAACGTTTGCCGCATATGGATCGAGATGTTGAAGATGGTCACATCCCCTTCGAAGGTGATACTGTTTTCCTGCGGCCCCGGCGAAGTCATGACGCCATAAACTCCGGCGTAACCGCAGAGGTCTATTACGTAGCGCTTCGACGGTCGGTCATAGCCGATCCAGGGCATGAGAACACCCATTCCTTCTTGCGTATCGGGTTGCCAAATCCAGCCGCTCTCCGGCACCGTTTTATGAGTAGAGACTCCTCCATCCGGAAAGACACGCTCCGGGGTGGACGGCGTTGGAAACACTTAATGGAATGGTCCGCCGCTTTTACTCCCAGTAGCTGGGATATAAGAGGAGAAAAAGGAGACCATCTCATGGAGTTACATACTCTTGGCATTGATCTGGGTAAAACCATTTTTCATTTAGTTGGCCTGAACTCACGC
>JBJMGL010000235.1:0-12510 GCA_045807985.1 Bryobacteraceae bacterium | reverse complement strand
GGCCCGGCAAGAAGGGCTTGATCTGTTCCCACGGATCGTCGCGCCAAGCATAACGCCGCATCCTCGGTTCACCGCTTCGTTAGGGTAACCGGCCCTGCTGCATTACTGGAGCGTTCTTGATGAAATTTTCTAACTGACGACACGCCCTAGCATTAGGCACTACTGGCGGGCAAATATCTCTGCCATCCGGAGGATTCGGCGATCCGCTTAATGACCAGATTTCTTTCGTGAAGAAGCGTCCGCATATAACGCCGAAGGACCAGAGTTTCAGCCAGAAGCCCCAGAACCGGTAACGGGGCAGCAAAGCAGAATATATCTTTCATCTCTGTTGCATCGGATGGCAAGGACCGGAAGTAATGGTCGTGCCTCATAGAATGGAAGGCACCCTGAATCATGGCGTCCTGAAAGTAAACCGGCGGCTCTATGGCCGTGATTTCGCTGGTGAGATTCTGCCAGACACCGAAATGCGTCGCGCGCCAGGTAACGCGCTGTCCCACGCCAATCAGACCCGAGGTGACTCCGCCCGTCGCCGCGGCCTGCTCTCCAAAATGTACATTGCCAGCCAGATGCATCTCTACGCTCCGAGCAAGATCAAAGCATCGTTCGATGGGTGCATGTATAACGGTAATCTCTTCAAGCCTGACCATAAATGGAGGGCGCAATCACGTCCAAAGCCGCCGAATGACCGAAATCAAAACACTGCCACTTACAATCGATATCCCTAGTAGCACGAACGTGTAACCCATACGTCCGTATAAGAAGTTACCCACCGTAAACAGCGCCGCCCAGATCAGTACACTGCCCATGAGCCATCCCATCATGGCAAGCGGAATGTTATCTGTTTTTGCCCAGCCTGCTGCTTCCGCTTCGGAAACACCGGCCAATGCTCGCACGCGCTTCCAGCCCGGACCGAAGGGCCGCACTTTTAAATAGAAATGAATCAGCACCTTCGGATCGGTTTGCGGCCCAAGGTACGCTGTCGTAATCCAGCACAGGGTGGTGATAGCAACTGTAATAATTAACTGCTGATCCGCGCTGAAGATGACGCCGTTTCTCGTCAGCGCCAGAAACACCACGGAGACCACAAACGAACTGACCATCGCCACAATCTCGCACCAAGCCGTTACGCGCCACCAGAACCACCGCAACAGATAAAGCAAACCCGTGCCCGCGCCCACTTGCAAAATCAGGTAGAAACTCTCCTGCGCCGTTTGCAGCACAAACACGAGCGCCGAGGAAAGCACAAACAGCAAAATCGTCGCGATCCGGCCCGCCCTGACATAGTGTTTTTCAGTTTCCGCAGGCCGCAAAAACCGGCGATAAAAATCATGCACCAGATACGAAGCGCCCCAATTTAAATGGCTCAGAATCGTCGAAGAATTAGCCGCGATCAAGCCACCCACCATCAATCCAATCCATCCCGCCGGCAAAAACTTCAGCATCGCCGGAAACGCAATATCCGGCCCAATTAGGGAGCGGTCCACATTCGGAAAGGCCCGCTGGATATCTTGTGTCGTTGGATAAATCACCAATGAAGCCAAACCCACCAGAATCCAAGGCCATGGACGCAGGATGTAATGCGCCAAGTTAAAGAACAGCGTTCCGCCCAGCGAATCTTTTTCTGACTTCGAAGCCAGCATTCTCTGTGCCACATAGCTGCCGCCGCCCGGCTCCGCGCCTGGATACCAAACCGCCCACCATTGCACTGCCAGCGGCATCACAAAAACTGCCACCGCCAACTCCCAGTTATTCCTGAAATCGGGCAGCATGTTGAGATAGTGCAACCCTCCCGGACCAGGCCGGGTTGCCAGCTTGCTCACTAGTCCGCTGAGCCCGCCCACCTGCGGCAACTCGACCGCAAAGTAAGCGGCTGCAATGACTGCCGCCATTTTGATAAAAAACTGGAACATATCAATGACCAGCACGCCCCACAAACCCGAATGCGCGGCGAATACCACATTCAGCAGTCCGATGGCCAGCAAAGTCTCCCAACGGCTCAGCCCAAACAACACGCTCGCAATCTTGCAGGCTGCCAAATTAACCGTCGCCATGATCATGCAATTAAAAAGCAGACCAAGATAAACCGCCCGAAACCCGCGCACCGCCTTCGCCGACACGCCCGAATACCGCAATTCATAGAACTCCAGATCCGTCAGCACGCCCGACCTTCGCCACAAACGCGCATAGAAAAACACCGTGGCCACGCCGGTTAGCGTGAATGCCCACCACTGCCAATTACCCGCCACGCCTTGCGTCCGCACAATATTGGCAACCAAATTAGGCGTGTCGCTCGAAAACGTAGTCGCCACTAGCGAAATACCCGTTAGCCACCACGGCACCGACCGCCCGGATGCAAAAAACTCCGACGTGTTTTTGCCCGACCGCTTCCCAAACGCCAGCGCCGGAAGGAAGCAGATCAAGAGACAAGCGGCGGCAATAACCCAATCAATAAAATGAAGAACCATTCAATTGCAGAAGGATATCCTACTCATTCTTTGTTCTTGCCTGATCCAGTCAATCGCAATCCATCGTTAGCCCTTTACAATAAAGGCCAACGTGCCCTTTTCCCCTGTCGATCAGCAACTCGCTTATTTGAAAAAAGGTCTCGCTGAACTTATTCGCGAAGAAGACCTGCGTGAACGCCTCACGGCCTCTCTTAAAACCGGTAAGCCACTACGCGTGAAAGCCGGATTCGATCCCACCGCGCCCGACCTCCACCTCGGCCACACCGTGCTCCTCCGCAAGATGAAACATTTTCAGGATCTAGGCCATACCGTCATTTTCCTCATTGGTGACATGACCGGCCTCATCGGCGATCCCACAGGCCGCAATGTCACGCGCCCTCCCATGACTCGCGATGACATTGCGCGTAACGCCGAAACCTACAAAGTGCAAGTCTTCAAAATCCTCGATCCCGAAAAAACGGAGATTCGCTTTAATAGCGCCTGGCTGGAATCACTAAAGTTCGAAGACCTCATCCGCCTTTGCTCTAAATACACAGTTGCACGCATTCTGGAACGCGAAGAATTTAGTAATCGCTATAAAAGCGGCGTTCCCATCTCGGTTCATGAGCTTCTGTACCCGCTCGCTCAGGGCTACGACTCCGTTGCACTGCAATGCGACGTCGAAATGGGCGGTACCGACCAAACTTTCAACCTGCTCGTTGGCCGTGAACTGCAACGCGACTACGGCCAGCCCCCGCAAATTGTCGCCACCGTCCCAATCCTGGAGGGCCTAGACGGTGCCGAAAAGATGTCCAAGTCAAAAGGCAACTACATCGGCATCACCGAACCGCCAAAGGTCATGTTCCGCAAGATCATGCAAATCAGCGACGATCTGATGTGGCGCTACTATGAACTGCTCACCGACATGCAAATGAACGAGATTGCCGGATTGCGTGATGCAGTCGCGGCAGGCAAAAGAGATCCGATGGATCTCAAAATGGATCTAGGCGAGAAAATCGTTAAGGACTTCCATTCCGCCGAAGAAGCAAACGCCGCCCGCGAAGCTTTCAACCGCGAAGTGCGTCAGGGCTTGGAACCCGCCGACACGGAAACCGTCACCCTGCCTGAGAGCGCCCGAACCGACAAAGGCATTCGCGTCGATAAACTCATCGCAGCTATCGGCTTGGCCGAAAGCAACACCGACGCCGCCCGCAAAGTAAAATCCGGAGCCGTCGAAATTAACGGCACTGTCCACAAGGATTTACTGCTAACGGATGCCGCTGGCGTGCTGGTTATTCGTGCCGGAAAGAAATGGAGACGCGTCATCGTCTCCTGAGTCTGGCGTATGATAATCCAGTACACGGATTTTAAGCACCCGTATCGGATGCAAGAGAAGGAGAACCATGTCTACTGTTCTGACCGAGCCCACAATGGCGCAAGCTCCTGCTATGCAAACCAAGATTCTGATCGACAATCAATGGGTCGATAGCATCTCCGGTAAAACTTTTGAAACCATCAACCCCGCTACCGGCGATGTCCTCGCCAACGTCGCCGAAGCCGATGCCGCTGATGTCGATCTAGCCGTCAAGGCCGCGCGAAAAGCTTTCCACGCGAAAGCGCCTTGGCGTCGCATGCCTGTTTCGGAGCGAGGCAAACTACTAAACCGTTTAGCGGACCTGATCGAAAAGAACGCCGACGAACTGGCCATGCTGGAATCTCTCGATAACGGCAAGCCGCGTCATGTAGCGCGTACCGCCGATCTCCCGTTGACGATCGCCTGCTACCGCTACTATGCCGGATGGGCGGATAAGATTCAAGGCAAAACCATCCCAATCAACGGTGACTACTTCTGCTATACCCGCCATGAGCCGGTCGGCGTTGTCGGCCAGATTATTCCCTGGAACTTCCCGCTTCTCATGCAAGCCTGGAAGCTGGCTCCAGCCCTCGCTTGCGGCAATACGGTTGTTCTAAAAACAGCCGAGCAGACCCCGCTCAGTGCCCTGAAGATTGGTGAATTGGTCTTGGAAGCCGGTTTCCCGCCAGGCGTCGTGAACATTCTTCCCGGCTACGGACCCACCGCCGGTGCTGCTCTTGCACGTCATATGGATGTCGACAAGATCGCCTTCACCGGCTCTACCGAAGTTGGCCACCTCATCATGAAAGCTTCAGCGGAATCGAACCTAAAACGCGTCACGCTGGAACTGGGCGGTAAGAGCCCGAACATCATCTTTGCCGACGCCGACATGAACCAGGCCGTCGAGGGTTCCCACTTCGCTCTCTTCTTCAACCAAGGCCAGTGCTGTTGCGCAGGCTCCCGCGCCTTTGTGGAAGAAAAAGTTTATGATGAGTTCGTGGAGCGCAGCGCCGAGCGCGCCAAACGCCGTACTGTCGGTGATCCCTTGGACCGCAACACCGAACAAGGTCCGCAAGTGGATATCGACCAGTTCAACAAGGTGCTGAGTTACGTCCAATCGGGCAAACAGGAAGGCGCCAAGCTGATGTGCGGCGGCGAGCGTGTGGGAGATCGCGGCTACTTCGTTGCGCCTACCATCTTTTCTGACGTGAAGGACGAAATGAAAATCGCGCAGGAAGAGATCTTCGGCCCCGTCATGAGCATTATAAAGTTCACCGACATGGATGACCTGATCGAGCGCGCCAACAAAACCATCTATGGTCTCGCCGCTGCTGTTTGGACCCGTGACATCGGTAAAGCTCATCACATCGCCAACAACGTTCGCGCCGGTACCGTCTGGGTGAATTGTTACGACGTCTTCGATGCCGCGGCGCCTTTCGGCGGCTTCAAGCAATCTGGCATTGGTCGCGAACTGGGCGAGTACGGACTTCAACAGTACTCCGAAATTAAAACCGTAACTATCAAGCTTTAGTTGAGATCACAAAAGCAAAAAACGGGGGAGCGGACTGAATGTGTCCGCTCCCCCGTTTCTATTTCCAAACAACTGAGCTACGCCGCCAGAGGCATTTCCATCACATTGTCGCTCCGGCGCGGCATTTGCAGCACGGTCCCCTTCCGTTGCGGCATCTCGACCACCTTCTCTTCGGACATCTTAGTCTTCAGAACATCCGTCGCGATTTGCAGCAACTCCTCCGTGCGTCCGCTCAAGTCAAACTGCTCCGAAAAACGGTGCAATTGCGTGTTGAACGCCCGTCGCAGCAGAACCAGAGCTTCCTCCAGACCCAGCTTCGGAATATCAATGATGGCAAATTTTAAGATGCTGTCCATCAATACCGTCTCGACATTCAGCATTTTGTAAATGGCCCTGCGATTTTTCATCACGTACTTCACTACTTCTTTACTACGGTATGCAAAATAGTGCTCGCGAGTCAGCCACGGATAACTTTTGGTATCGAGCGTCTTCAACTCTCGTCCCAGCTTGCTGGCCGCTGATGCAAACGCTCTGTCCAGTGCCTGTGTCTGCTGAACGTCGTAGGTAAAGATGTTGGTTGGCTTGCCGGAGAAGGGGTGGGTGCATTGGAAGACCAGAATCGGATAAGCTGTGTGCGGTCGCAGCAAAACCTCAGGGTTAGCGAAAAACCACTCCCGCACCCAGCCGCGCATCGCAATTTGCATCGCCTTGGAAATAGCGGAATATGTCGGAAAGTAGGCGGTTGTGCGCTCTTTCGGCGCATTTTCCCAAACCGAGAAGTCGGTTGATGATGCCTCAACAGTTGCTTGCGTTTGATGATTCTCGACCGTAGTGTCAGCTGCTACCTGATTGCGAACCGGCATCTCGATGATTACGCTCATGTGTGTTCTCCCTTGCTTTTCTCTCTGAGTTATTCTCGTGAGCGACTTGAAAGTAGCATAGGAATTTGCCGCAATCGAGGGTAGAATTTACCCACCGCTGCCCCGACTCCTTGTAAATTATTCAATCTAGGGCGGTAAAAATTTCTGAGAAATATTTACTCGGCTTGTGACCAAGGTTTTTACGGGTTCGGAAAAGCACCGGATTTGCTCAAACTAATAACCCTATAAGCACTCCATAAAAGTGCTATACTGTGATTAGGGTTTTATGGGCTTTTCTGCCCGTGAACTCAGCGTATTTCGTTTGAGACTTTTAACGTCGCCTCGCCCTTTCAGTGCAGTGCATTGCAGTAAATTTTCTTTTGTCCCTTCTCCCTGTTCAATAAATTCACCCAAAAGCTCTTCTTGATGAAGTCTTCTGTTCAGATCTCACGTGGAATCGAGTGCCTTTTTGGTACTCGTGATGAAAATATTCGTCTTCTTGAATCCGAGCTAAACGTCCGCACCCGCCTCCTGGATGGTGACTCCCTTGAGGTGGAAGGTGATGAATCACAAGTACATCAGGCAGAACGTATTCTCGAAGATTATGTCAATTTAGTCAAAGAGGGTGCCGCCTTTAGTAGTGGCGAATTAAACAATTATCTGCGCATTGTTACCGTAGATCCTAACGTCTCGCTGCGCCGTCTGGTCGAAAGCGGCAAGTCGCGCGCCTTTGGCAAAAAGGTTCTCGCGCCAAAGACCGTAAACCAGCGCCGCTATGTCGATGCAATTGAGCATCACGATCTTACATTCGGTGTAGGTCCGGCTGGTACCGGTAAAACTTACCTGGCAGTTGCCATGGCCATTGCTGCATTGTTAAACAAACGCATCAGCCGCATCATTCTGACTCGTCCCGCTGTGGAAGCCGGCGAGCACCTCGGCTTCTTGCCGGGAACCCTGCAAGAGAAAATCGATCCCTATCTCCGCCCACTCTACGACGCCATGTTTGACATGATCGACGCTGAGAAAGTAGAAAAGTTCGTGGAGCGCAACATTATCGAAATAGCTCCGCTCGCCTTTATGCGCGGCCGTACTCTGAATGACTGCTTCATTATTCTGGACGAAGCGCAAAATACTACGGTTGAGCAGATGAAAATGATCCTGACTCGCCAGGGCTTTAACTCCAAAATGGTCGTAACCGGCGATCCGACACAAGTCGATCTTCCGGGCGGTAAAAAAAGCGGCTTGTTTAATGCTATGGAAGTTCTAAAAGACGTCGAAGGGATTGCCTTTATCCATTTCGAGGATAAGGATGTCGTCCGCCATGTGCTGGTGCAGCGCATCGTAAGAGCTTACGACCGCTATAACGACCTGATTGGCACCAACCGTCAACTCGCTTTAAAGCTTGGAAGCGAAAACCCTCAACAAGTTCCGGCAGATCCGCCGCCACTGGACACAACCGTGGAAATTCCTGCGTACGGGTCTGTTGCTTAAGTATTAAACTATGTCATCCGGTGGCAGTACCGTGCTCTTTCGAGCACTCCCCAGTAAGTCGCAATTCACCGTAACGGAAAAGCGTCAACTGAAAAACTTTGCGCGGCTTTTGTCTCAGGACGTTGTCGATGGCCGGACTTTCGCCTGTCTCATCACCTCGGATTGTGAACTGCGCAACCTGAACTCCCAATTCCTCGGGCACGACTACGCGACCGATGTCCTTTCTTTCCCCTTGGGCGTTGGCGGGGGCGAACTCGGAGACTTAGCTATCTCGGTAGACCGTGCCGAAGCGCAAGCTCACGAATTCGGCCATACTTGCATCGATGAGGTTCGCATTCTCATGCTGCACGGAGTCCTTCACCTGGCCGGAATGGATCATGAGACCGATAAAGGAGAAATGGCGCGCGCGGAACAAAAATGGCGCGCTCAGTTGGATTTGCCAGCTACCCTGATTTCTCGAACGCGAAAGTCGAGGTCCGCCTAATGACGCTTCTCTGCATTGGCATTGCTCTGGTGCTCACTGGCCTGCTGGCGTTTGTTTCTCATATTCAATTGCTGTACCTTGAATCTCTTCGCCTGATCCGCCGCGAAACTCCAGCGCTCGAATACTTTCGTGAAACTCTGGTTGAAAAGATCAACGTTGAACCGGAACTCGGCTCGCTCGCCTTCTCGCTGATCAAACACACACTCCTGTTTCTTATCGGCATCTTCTATTTCTGCGCTCTGGTTCGCCCGCAGGTGCCACATTGGCAAAGCGTGCTCGAAGCCGTTCTCTGCTCTTTCGCCGCCATGCTGGGCTCCACCTATTTCATTCCTATTTTTCTCTACCGGCGCACAAAAGGCACCTGGCTGCTGAAACTTGTGCCCGCTATTAAGCTTCTCGGCAAATTCGGTTGGCCCTTGGCTGCTCTGGTGCGTGCTTTTCAGTCGCTTCTGGATCTCAACAACAGTTCGCGCGGTGAAAGCACTCCGGTGGATTCCGTTGAAAACGTGGAAGCCTTCATCACCGCCGGCGCCGAGGAAGGCATACTTGAAGAGCAGGACCGCAAGCTGATTCAGTCGGTTGTCGCTTTCGGCGATAAAAGTGTTCGGGAGGTAATGACCCCGCGTCCCAACATCGTGGCGATCTCTGTTGATAAATCGCTGGAGGATCTACGCCAGCTCGTCATTCATGAACAGTTTTCGCGCATTCCGGTCTATCAGGACAGCATCGATAACATGATCGGCTTCGTGCATGTCCGTGACATGTTTGAGCTTGACGAGGAAGACCGCCAAACCAAGCCGCTGAAAGACTTGATCCGCCCTGTTCCCCTCGTGCCGGAAACCAAACCGGTCACTGCCCTCCTGCGCGAAATGCAGCACGAAGGCTCACACATGGTGATCGTGGTTGATGAATACGGCAACACTGCCGGACTCGCTACCATGGAAGACTTGGTTGAAGAAATCCTGGGCGAAATCCGCGACGAGCACGAACCCGATCACGACGTCCGGCAAGAATCCGATCACGTCTACATTGCTTCCGGCAGCCTGGACCTAGACCGTTTGCACGATCTTCTTAACTTCCGGCCCGAAGAAGACACGGAATCGACCACTATTGGCGGTCTCATGACAGAGTGGCTCGGTCATGTCCCGCAAGTCGGCGAGTCGGTCGAACGCGGCGGCATTCGGGTCGAAGTGCTGGCTGGTAACGAGCGCCGGGTGAACGAAGTCCGCATCTCTCCAGTGTCAACTCCCGTGAGTGCCACTGCCTAATGGCTGCCCATCGCGTAGGATTCATATCGATAGCCGGACGGCCCAACGCCGGCAAGTCCACCTTGCTCAATGCGCTGGTCGGCGAACCGGTCGCCATCACCGCGCATCAGGCGCAAACCACCCGTACCGCTATCCAAGGCGTTCTCAATACTCCTGATGCGCAAATGATTTTCGTCGATACGCCCGGCATTCACAAATCCGATACGCTCTTAAACCGCCGCATGATGGAGACCGTGCGTAACGCCCTGCTCGATCGCGACCTTATTCTATTCGTCGTTGATGCCACCCGCTCTCCTGCGGAGGAAGATGAGCACGCCCTCAGCGCCGTGGACAAATCCGCCAAAGCTTTTCTTGTTCTAAACAAAGTAGATCGCATCGCGGAAAAACCCCTTTTACTGCCTCTCGTGGAGCACTACGCGGCGCGGTTTCCCTTTCTCAACTCCATTCCGGTTTCCGCGCGCACGGGCGAAGGTCTTGACCATTTGAAACGTCTTATTATTGAGGCTCTGCCCGAAGGCGATCCGCTTTTTCCTAATGATTACCTGACGGACCAGCCTCTCCGCTTCATGGCCGCTGAAATCATTCGCGAGCAAATTCTCCGGATCACCCGCGAGGAGGTTCCGCACTCTACCGCCATTCTGATCGACAAGTGGGAAGAAACAGGAGGTCTGACAAAGATCGCGGCTACCATTCACGTCGAGCGCCCTGGCCAGAAAGTCATTATCATCGGCAAAGGCGGACAAACTTTAAAAAAGATTGGCACCTGCGCGCGGCACAGACTGGAACGCCTGCTGGAGCATAAAGTATTTCTGTCATTATTCGTCAAGGTGAAACCGAACTGGCGCGAAGATCCGTCATTCTTGAATGCAATTGACTGGCGCGCAATGATAGGCTCGGAGACGGAAGAATGAAACGTTTAGCACTTCTGGTTGTCTTGGGAAGCGTCCTGTTATTCCCTGTCTTCGGCGCTGGTCAGAAGCCCGGAGCCGACGACCGCATCTCGGATCAAGTTCGAATGCGCCTTGCCACGGATGCCGACGTGAAGGGCGGGGCACTCGACGTTACAGTGAAAGATGGCGTGGTGACTATTAAAGGTCGTGTCGATACTGATAAGGGCAAAACCAAAGCCACCAAACTCGCCAAAAAAGTCAAAGGCGTCAAGGAAGTCGATAACGAACTCGTCGTCGGACCGCCGGCGTAGAGCCCCTCTTGCGCCCATTTTCCATTTCATCGCTACTGCTGTTTGCTTCCGCTCTGGCGTTCGCGCGGCAGTTGCCGCCACGGGAAAACCAGCGCCTTATTGATACAGGCAAGCTCTGGATTACCGTTAAGTACTTCCATCCTTATCTGGCCTACCGTAACGACATCGATTGGGACAAAGCGCTTGTCAACGCACTTCCTAAAATCCGGGCCGCCGCAAACCCGGAAGACTACGCCACTGCCGTGAATACCATGCTGGCGGCTCTACACGATCCGTTAACTCACGCTGCGGTCCTGCCGCCGGGTGCTAATCCATTCCTGCAGGATGAAAAGCTACGGGATGAAGAGGGAAAAGTTCGGAGCCAGCGGTCTCGGATTCATCACGGCCTGCCTCCGCATGAATCCCATTCGCGCTTTTACTACTCCGGATTGATGATAAAGCCCAGTTCCGGCTTTATTGAAACCGCTATGGTCCCTCTCGGCGCAAACATTTTCGCTCGTGTCCGCCTCTCCGAGCCAGTGCTCCAAAACGACGGCTTCAATCCATTACCGCAACCGGATCGCCCGTATACGGAACCGCCCTATCCATCCGTCGAATATCGAATTCTCGCTGCCTACCAGGTTTGGGGCGTTATTCACTACTTCTTTGCCTACAAAGACCTGATGGACGAAGACTGGGACAAAACCTTTGCCGACTACCTTCCAAAATTCATCGCCGCGAAAGATGCTCGCGAGTATCATCTGACCGTCGCCGAGATGATCTCGTATCTGTCTGATTCCCAGGCCACTGTACAGAGCCTGGAGCTACAGAAGTACTTTGGCGAGTCATTTGCAGGCCTTCGCCTCCGCCTCATCGAAAAAAAGCCGGTGATCACCGAAGTCCTCGACGAAGAAGGGAAAAAAGCCGGCGTAAAGGCCGGCGACATCGTGACGAAAGTCGACGGCGAGAATATAGGCGAGCGTATCAAGCGCGAAGCCAACTACATCTCCGCATCCACGGCTCAGCGTCTCGGCTACTCCGTGATGCAGCGTATTCTCAACGGCCCGGAATCCTCAACTGCCATGCTCACGATAGCCGATGCCGATGGCCGCGCACGCGAAGTCAGCCTCAAGCGCAGCATCAGTTATCTCACGGCGCTCAACTCACAGCGGACTGGCGACATGATCAAAGTCTTGCCCAACAACATCGGATACGCCGACCTTACCCGCCTGGAACGTACTGACGTGGACGGAATGTTCGACAAACTCCGCAATACCCAAGCCATCATCTTCGATATGCGCGGCTATCCCCACGAAACTGCTGGAGCCATCGCAAGCCGCCTGGCCGAAAAGCAGAATGTACAAGCCGCCATCATCACCGGTCCGATAACCATGCAACCCGATCTCCCCAAAGACGGAACCGAAACCTCCACCGCCAGCTACTTCGAGATCCAAACTATTCCTAACTCGGATCAATGGAAGTACAAGGGCAAAACCATCATGCTCATTGACGAGCGCACGTTCAGCCAGGCCGAACACACCGGTCTCTTCCTGGAAGCCGCGAACAAAACCGAGTTCATCGGCACCCCGTCCGCTGGCGCTGATGGCGGCCCTTCCAACTTCGTCATACCTGGCGGCATTGCCATCGCATTCTCCGGTCAGGACATTCGTCACGCCAACGGCGGGCCGCTCCAGCGTCTCGGCCTTCAGCCAACCGTCACTATCACTCCTACAATTAAAGGCATCCGCGCCGGTCGAGATGAAGTGCTTGAAGGCGCGTTGAACTACCTGTCGAAATAACATCACTTTATGCTAAAGTGAAATTTACCCCTGCTCGTCATGAGCCGGGTGGAAGTGTGTTCTTATGGCAAAAGTTTGTGAAATTTGTGGTCGTGGGCC
>JBJMGL010000234.1:0-2754 GCA_045807985.1 Bryobacteraceae bacterium | reverse complement strand
GCTATGGACCAACCTTCAGCAGGATTGCGATGCCCGAGTCGGTGAGCGTTGATCAGGCGATTCGAAAGAGACTCCTGATCGTGAACGGCCTGTGATGTTGTTGCTGTTCGGAGTCTTCCGCGTCGCGGGTACAATTGCGCCGAAGGGGATGCTCGAAGGTGGTTGCAGCCTACCCCTGGGGCCAACACAGAAACTACGGATGCCGTGTTTCTGTGGATTCCGATCTGAGAGCTCGTTCAATTTCCAGCACGAGATCGGCCAGCGGATAGCCAAGAGCCACGCAAACCCAGACGATGATCGTTTCGCTGGTTGGAATGTCTTCCCAGCCCGTCAGTCCGCCAATTACGCGCACTTCTAGAAAGATCAAAGCCATCGCGAAACTACGGGTCATCCATTGACGGTGCCGATCAATATTCCGGCTGCGAATGAATCCGAAGGCCACGCCCGTAGCGAGTATCCACAATGCAGCGAGCGTAGCGGACGCAATCACGAATGAGTTCGTGTAGCCGATCTGCTCATCCAGATAACTGATATAGACGCCGAGCGGCGCAGCGACGCACACCGCTACGATATAAACGCGCCCAGACGCGCGGTGAACCCGCGGGTACCGCGTGCGAAGCCCGGTACTGAACTGCGTGAAGGTCAGGATCAGCGCCACCGCGCCGACCAATCCGTGTGGAAGGAGCCAGCTCCCGATGTCGCGGTAGCGCGGCCAAGATGCATCGGCCGCGTCGATGAGGAAGTGCTCTGAGTGGTAGAGCACATAGGCCAACATCAGTCCGATAACTGCGAACAGGATCTGCTTCGGCGTGATGTAGGCAGGACGCCGTTGCGGTTGCGGCACGGAAGCCATGCTGCGTCTCCTCCGGAAGTGCGTTGGTTGATCTTCTATCGCTAGCATAGGTCGAGCACGCGCTCAGCGGAAGGGAGGCCTGGGCGCTTACAATCCTCAACGGCGTATGACAATCATTGTGCGTTGCGGCGTAACGTACCGCAAAAGGCAGAACGAAGCTGGGGCGCGGGACAAGTCGTAATTGTTGTTTCGACTTGCTCCGCGCTGATAATCATCAGCGGCGCCATCATTCTTCGCGTGCGCTGTTATTTTCTTGCGCCTTCAAATTCGCCAAAGCCTTTTCGACGAAGGTAAGCACTTCCATTTTCTGTGAAACGGCCGGATCGGACCGTGCATCGTCAATCATCGCTTTTAATTTTGGTCTCAGGGCTGTCATGATCGGCGGCTCTCTATTCTTCAAATCCTCGGTTGTTGCACGAAAGCGCCTTGCTAAATCCATCGCCGCCGCCGTGGTGGCGTCTCCAGAGGTCATCAGGGCCTTGGCCTCTTCCATCAGTTGTTTCATGGACTGCTTCACAACATCGCCGGGCTGACCGGACGTCCATTCCTTGAAGCTGGCTTCGAGGCCGGCTGCTTCTTGCGGCGTAATATGCTTCTGTTTGAAAGGGGTCAGTATTTCTTTCAGCTCTTCGGCAGTTTGTTTCGTCATGACTGTCTCTTGAGTAAGGTTCGTGAGATCATCGATAGAGAGCGCATCGCCAGAGGCTAACTTGGTTCTGGCTTTCCGGATCAGTGTAAGAGCACGGGTAATACGCTCACTGTCCTCTGTCAGAACTCGTTCTTGAACAGCCAGGATCGAGTCCAATGCGTCCTGGCCGACCAGAAGTTCAGCCATTTGCCCCAGGGATAAGCCGAGGCGCTTTAGGGCGAGTATCTGGTGCAGGCGGGCAACCTGATCCGGTCCATAAACGCGCCAAGCCGCGCCCGAGCTTCCATTGGCGGCACGCAATGGCTTCAGCAGTCCGCGCTGCTCATATAGGCGCAGCGCCTTAATGCTGATGCCGAAGCGTTTTGCGGTTTCGGCGGGGCTGAGGTGGTTGTTCATGGCTGGCTCATTCTGCGGTTCATCCCCAGGGGACGGGTCAAGCGCTTTTTCAGCTTACAGAGCTATTTTCATTCCATCAGTGTCGACCCGTAGATCTTCGGCCGCAAAGCGGTCGTTGCGGATGTCTGCTGCGGGTGAGCGGTCCTTCCGTCGAGGCGATCGGGAAGTCGATCCGCGGCCGGCGCTGTGCGCCCGGATCTGGAGTTGGATGGTCATGGGAATGGCCTGAAGGGCTGGGAATGATCAGCGTTACAGTGACCATGTTTTATCGAATTCCCTGTGCAGAAACTTCACCGCCGAGAAAGAAGCCCTGAATGGGAAAACGATGGTGAATAACAGCAGGAGTGTCGGGTCTGCTTTCAATGCCTCGGGAATATCCGCAGCAGCGGAATCCTGTGCCGCCTCCCGCAGCAACTCCGCCCAATTGCCGGTTGATGGGTAAATCTTTGTCTGGTTCTCAGCGCCATCGCCCGTTCTGAACAGCCCGTAACACCATGGCTCGTCGGGGACAACCCGCTCATGGTTGATCCGCGTGAAATCAGGCCATAGCTTCACGCATTCCGCTTTCATGTTGGCGCGAATGAGGCACGTAAGCAGGCTTTCACAGAAATAGCTCGATCCTTCAAAACTTCCGCCTTCGAATGGGTCATCAACTCCCAAAAGCGCCTGCGCCTGATGCTTCAAAACGTCTTCGATGTCGTAATATGGAGAGGCAAGCTCCGAGAGCGGCCCGCCTCAAACAGGCCAAACCGCGCTTGCCGCCCGCCACATTTCTGGCAGCGGTGCCGCTTGCGGATTTCTCCTATTGTTGTTTCGGCTCCCTTAACGCTCATCCGGATCAGCGCCGGGGCCGGAG
>JBJMGL010000233.1:0-5409 GCA_045807985.1 Bryobacteraceae bacterium | reverse complement strand
TGTTTAGAAACAATGACTGATGATGCTGCCGCAATTTTCACTCTGGGCGGGAGTTTGAGTTCACCGCGATAAAGCGCGATAATTTCCGCTAAACTGCACCTCGTTTTCGGGTCGGTTTCAAGGCATCGCAAAGCAATGGTTGCAAAGGGTTCAGGCAGCGCACCCAGTTCTTCGCGCGATTCCTCTGTCCAGACCTTCTGCGTTAACGCTTCAAAGATTGTTGCTCCTAAACACCACAGATCGGTTTCCGGAGCGAGGTTCGCCCTCACGCTTTCCGGAGCTAAATACTTGGCGGTAATGGTTTCAGCGGCTGGCGCCACCCCCACCGTCCGTACGCACTCTCCCGGCAACTGAATGTAATCACCCACCGCCAGCACCAAGTCCGGTGATACACAACCATGCACCCAACCTTGGAGGTGAAGCGCTTCCAGAGCTCGCGCGACGCTCGTTAAAGCTTCGCCCGCTTCATCGGCAGTCAGGGATCGTGTACTGAGCACTGCGGCAAGCGCCTCATCCGCGCGCCGCAGCACCACGTAAGCAAGTGGAACGCCATCCAACTGTAAACGCCCTGCTCCTAGGGGAGCGCTCAAATTGGGGTGCCGTAACATTCTGACGTTTTGCCAAAGCTCGACTTGTCTTTCGATCTCCGCTTCCGCCATTTGGAATATGGAGGCGACGGATTCGAGTTCCCGGTCACCCAGCACGCGCACTTTGAACCGCGCCTCGGTATCGGTTGCTTCCAAGAGGTCTTGCAGTTCGTAACCACCTTCGAGAATCGTTCCTGAGAGGCTTGTCCAACGCGGTTGCGTCTGGAGTGGTTCCGTTCGGATCATTTGTGTCGTTGCCATAGTTCTGTCGCTCTCGTTACTGCCCAAAAGCTGTTCGGTGCCTCGATGGAGACCTTGGAACGGCCTCAGCTTATCTCCGCACTATAACACCGCAAAAGGGAAATCTATAGCCCTTTAATTTTCAGCTGGTTAAGCGTAAGTTGCTTATAGGAAAGCATTTTGTAACCGTTTCTAGTACTTTCCGGCATTTTCATTTTCGATGGCTATTTACTTACCTGCTGAAACTTTCACCGGAACAGTGGCACGAGTGTTTTCCCATGCCATCGTTAGATCCGCTTGCGACTCGCTTTTCTTATTCCAGGAGATGGAAAACTGTTCCACCGGCGAAGGAGTTTGCGATACTTTCATCTCTACTCGTGCCAAATCTTGACTTTCTTCGTACTCGGTTCCCCACTGTCCTGTTTGCTTGTTGATAATCAGCTTCCAGGAATTTTCTCCGGGAAGCGAATACAACGTATACTTGCCCGCTGGTACGGCGGTTCCGCCAATTGTCAGGCCAACAGGCGTGGTCAGCGTTGTGGCCGCATTCGCGCCCGTACGCCAAACTTTGCCATAAGGCACCAGATCACCCATAATCTTTCTGCCGCGCATGGAGGGCTGGCTATAGGTGATAGCAATCGTTTTACCTCCGAGGTTTACATCAGCCGTGGCATCCGGGCTTGGCTTACTATTTTGCGCAACAGCCACCGTAGCAGTTAGTACTGCTAGAATCATCGCTTTTGTTGTTTTGTATTTTTGCATGTCTGCCTCCTTAGGCGCTTCCAAAGATATGATCTTAAGCCATGCTTGGCACTCTTGCCCGGAGCGTGGAATTTAATTCATCCAAAACTGCTCGGAGGTTCTTTTGATCTTGTTCCTTCGCCAGTTCACCATTCTCGTTAAAGGCTTCAGAGGAGTTTCCCACTGTTAATTGACTTGCAATGACCGTCACGCCGATCATTTCGAGCAACTCCCGCAGGTGCCTGAGGCCGCGCTTCCCGCCGCCTCTTCCTGGCGATGCGCTCAACAAAGCTGCTATTTTTCCGCGAAACAGGGCGGTTGGGCCTTCACCGGCCACCGGCCTTGACACCCAATCCACTAAGTTTTTCAGGAGCGCCGAGAAAGAACCATTGAACTCAGGCGACGCGATCACCAAGGCGTCATGCACGCGCATCAGTTCCTGGAAAGCGGTTACTTCCGCGGGTATTCCTCCTTCCGCTTCAAAGTCGCCGTCATAAATGGGCATGGGATAGTCACGCAGTTGAACGAGCGTGGCCGGGATACCCATCTCTTTCAACTGCTTCGCGGCCACCCTGGCCAGTTTTCTGTTGACGGAACCGTTGCGCGTGCTCCCCGCGAATACGAGCACCTGCGGGTATTTCCGATGATTTAAGCCTAAATTTTCACTCACTTAACCGCTCCGGCAGCTCCTCATAACATAACCGGAACCCGCCCCTTTTGCATAGTATGTCAATTGGATGTTGCCTGCCAGGAAAACGGGTTTTGGACGGTGTCCTGAAGCGTGTAGAGCAGCAAGTTGACGTCGAGGATAGTTATCGATGCCTTCGCCATATGCGAGAAGCGACTCGACACTGTCATAGTTCAAACCGGTCCGGTATCCCATGTGAGTGGGTCTAGTTTTGAGCGTTCGGCGGCTGGGTTCCTGTTCCTGGTGCAGCAGCGCTACCCGCAGCAGATCATTCATTGTTTCTCGATCTAAGATTGCGCTTAGTCAGAACGGATTACGGATCGTCAGCCCTTCGATGTTTTGGCCGCTCTGCACGTCTTCCGAATAGAGAGTGTCGCAATCAGCCTCGAGTGCCGCGACAATCACAAGCGAATCGTAAATACTGAAACCGTAGCGTTCGGCGATACCAAGCGAAGTATCGTGCATTCCCACGGAAATCGGGATTGGATCAGGACACAAAATGCGTATATCCTCCAGAGCGGTAAGCACTTCTTTCCAAGATCTCTTGAGCTTACGGCGAGCTACTGACACAAACTCGTTCAGCTGCTGCACCCCTATGATGCCCCCGGCTTCGATGAGCTGTTGAGCGGTAATAGCGCGCTGGTCCGCAGCTCCGATGTGGGCATAAATCAGAATGTTGGTGTCCAAGAACGGCTTTTTACCGCTCATTAGCTTCTTCACGGTTGAACCGCCAACCGGCGGGGAGCGTCCAGTCTGATCGGCGAAGCCGGTCGAGAGCTTTCTCTCGTCGCCGGTCACGCTCTATCTTGAAATCGCGTGTCCCGGCGATCGTAATTTCAATCTCGTCGCCTTCGCTTAGCTCCAATGCTTCCACAACAGCCGCAGGGAGGCGGATTGCCAAGCTATTGCCCCATTTCGATACCTGCATGGATCTACTATAGCATAAGTATATCTTAGATCCTAAAGGCCACGAAAGCAGTTGGCTTTAAAGGAATATTCGATTATCTGTCAAAGACAGCAGTTCGTAAGTCACCTGAAGTGCCGCTATCGGACGCTAAGTGTTTTGCACGAAATGCCGCAGGGGAGGACGCATTTCGTATTTAGGCAGCCCTTGGGCTTGCCGGAGATTCAGACCGGCCACACAGAACTAGGATCATTTCTCAACGACACAAGTTCAGCACACCACCGGTTTTGAGAAGCCGCCCACGCCATACTAAGAGTAAGTATGCTTCAGGACTCCGCGCGCAGTTACTCGCTGCCCGAAGTTCATGAGAGCGTTGGCACCTCTCACGAATCGTGGTGGAAACGCCTTCTGGCCTTTGCAGGTCCGGCTTATCTAGTCAGCGTCGGTTATATGGACCCCGGCAACTGGGCCACTGACCTCGAAGGAGGCGCTAAGTTCGGCTACAGCCTGTTATGGGTGCTGGTTCTTTCGAACATCATGGCGCTGTTGCTGCAAACGCTGAGTTCGCGGCTCGGCATTGTCACGCGCCGGGATCTCGCGCAAGCCTGTCGCGACGAATACCCCCAAGCCGTTGCCTATAGTCTCTGGGTGCTGAGCGAGATTGCCATTATCGCCTGTGACCTGGCCGAAGTGCTGGGCGCGGCGATTGGCCTTAATCTTCTTTTCCATTTGCCGCTTTTGATTGGCGTGCTTGTGACTGCGGCGGACACCCTTCTGATTTTGTGGTTTACCCGGCTGGGCATCCGCTTTATCGAGGCCTTTGTTCTGGCCCTGATTGCGACGATTGGCGTTTGTTTCGCGTTCGAGATCTTTTTTGCTCATCCAAATGCGGGAGAGGTTTTCAGCGGCCTGATTCCCCGCATCAACCACAACAGCCTTTACATTGCGGTCGGCATCTTTGGCGCGACGGTCATGCCGCACAATCTGTATTTGCACTCGGCGCTCGTTCAAACACGCCGTATCGGTTCCACTGATACTGAAAAACGTCAGGCATGCCTTTTTAATCTGCTGGATTCAACGATTGCCCTCAACGGCGCTCTTTTTGTGAACGCGGCCATCTTAGTCATGTCCGCCGCTGTTTTCTTCAAGCGGGGCATAGCGGTAACGGAAATCCAGCAGGCTCATCAGCTTCTTGCGCCTTTGCTGGGCACGACGGCCGCCAGCCTGATGTTTGGTTTGGCTTTGCTTTGTTCGGGCCAGTCCTCCACGCTCACCGGAACCATGGCCGGTCAGATTGTGATGGAAGGTTTTTTGCGCTTCCGCATACAGCCGTGGCTGCGCCGCTTTATCACCCGCTTTCTGGCGATCACGCCCGCTGCCCTCACCATTTATTTCGCCGGCGATAGCGCCACTTCCAGCCTTATTATCCTGAGCCAGGTCATTCTGAGCCTCCAGCTTCCTTTTGCGATTATTCCCCTGGTCCATCTCACCAGCGACCGCCGGCGCATGGGCGAATTCGCCAATGGTTTGTGGCTAAAAGTCGCTTCCTGGAGTTGCGCTGTTTTCATTCTGGCTCTTAATTGTCAACTGCTGTGGAACACCGTCACTGACTGGATTGGAGAAAGCGGGAGATACCGGCCCGTTGTGATGGGCGGCACGTTTGTTGTTATTGTTGGTTTTATAACACTTTTGGCCACCGTCACGGTTTGGCCTTGGTTCCATCGTGTAAGGGGAGCGAGCAAGAGGGTTGCCGTGATCTTGCAGGACCAATCGGCTCCTGTTTTCCCCTCGCGCGCTTACTCGACGATTCTGGTACCGCTGGATCACAGCGAATCAGACCGGGAGGCGCTGGGAAACGCGCTAGCTCTTGCAAAAATGCATGATGCAAAAATCATCCTTTTGCACGTCGAAGAAGGAGTGACCAGTCAATTGTTCGGCTCGCTTTCCTCGACAGCCGAAATCGCCGAGGGCCAGGACTACCTGGCCAATGTTGCCGATTCCCTTCGCAAGCAGAATGTAAGCGTCGATACTCTTGTCCGTCATGGCAAAAGTCCAGCGCACGAGATTAGCGCCGCCGTTCATGACGTTCAGCCGGATTTACTGATTATGGCCTCGCATGGCCACCGCGGTTTGAAAGACCTGGTTTTTGGAACGACCATCAATGCGGTTCGCCACCGCGTGAAAACTCCACTGTTAATTGTGAGTGGAGCGCGGCGAAATGGCTGACCTGTCAAGAGGCAGAATCCTGG
>JBJMGL010000232.1:0-20343 GCA_045807985.1 Bryobacteraceae bacterium | reverse complement strand
CGCGAGTGCTGCAAATTTTGTAGTTGGGGCGTGATGATCGCTCCAATCGGGCCTTGGTAAACCGAGCCGTAAGCGTGGCCGCCGGTCTGATGATAAACCGGACAAACATTCAGACATGCGCCGCAGCGAATGCAGTTTAAAGTTTCGCGGCTTTCTTCATCGGCGAGCACACTGGCGCGGCCATTATCCAGCAACACCACATGAACTTCTTGCGGACCATCACCCGGAGTAACGCCTGACCAGATGGAGTTGTACGGGTTCATGCGCTCTCCGGTGGAAGAGCGGGGAAGGGCTTGCAGAAAGACTTCCAGATCCTCGAAAGTGGGCACCAGTTTCTCGATGCCAACCAAGCTGATTAACACGTCGGGCAGAGTAAGGCACATGCGGCCGTTGCCTTCGCTTTCCACCACGACCAGCGCGCCCGTGTCGGCCACCGCGAAATTAGCGCCGCTGATGCCGATGTTCACGGTGAGAAACTTCTGCCGCAGATAACGCCGCGCTGCTTCGGCCAGCCTTTGCGGATCGTCCGTTAAATTTTCCATGCCTAACTCCTTCAATGGCATGGCTTTTTCGAAGATTTCACGGACTTGAACACGGTTAATGTGAAGGGCTGGGACGACAATATGCGATGGGCGGTCGTGCCCGAGCTGCACGATCAGATCCGCCAGATCGGTTTCATGCGGAGTGATGCCGTGCTCTTCCAGAAAATCATTCAGGCGCACCTCGTTCGTAGTCATCGTTTTGACTTTGATGGCTTCTTTGCCTGAATGACGGGCGATGATGCTCCAGATAATCTGGTTCGCTTCGTCGGCGTCCTGAGCCCAATGCACGACGCCGCCGTTCTTTGTCACGTTTTGCTCAAACTCTTCGAGGTAAACATCCAGATACTTCAGCGTGTGCGCTTTAATCGCATTTCCGGCTGTGCGCAGCTCTTCCCAGTCCGGCAGTTCGCCGGTCATGTTGTTGCGCTTGGCTTGAATGATATCCGTCGCGTGACGAACGTTCCGCCGCAATTGTGAGTTGTCTAACGCTGAACTGGCTGCTTCCGGAAACGGCGCTGCCGTGGCAGCGGAACCGACGTGAATACTCATTCCATTCCTTCCGTTACTGCTTCGCGCGTGGAAGCAAGAATCTCCGCGATGTGCATGGTCCTTACGCCTGTTTTCTGGCGATGAAGCGATCCGTAGATGTGCATCAGGCAGGAATTGTCAGCAGCGGAGCATACCTCTGCTCCTGTATTCAACACGCAGCGTACTTTGTCCGAGAGCATCGCCGAAGATGTTTCAGCATTCTTCACGGCAAAGGTTCCGCCAAAGCCGCAGCATTCTTCCTGTTTTTCCAGCTCAACCAGATCGATGCCGCCTACATTTCTCAGCAGGCGCAACGGCGCTTCCCCGACGCGCAGCAGGCGTAAGGAATGGCAAGAAGGATGATAGGTGACTCGATGCGGATAATAAGCGCCGACATCCTCCACGCCCAGTTTGTAAACCAGCAGTTCCGTGAATTCAAAAACGCGTGGAACTATTTCCGCCGCGCGGGCCTCCAGTTCAGCGTCCGCCGCCATGCGCGCCGCCTTTACATAGTGATCCCTGATCATGGCGACGCAGGAGGCGGAGGGAGAACAAATGATTTCGTCATTGGCGAATGTGTCAACAAACTTTCGAACCAGCGGTACCGTTTCGCGCTGATAGCCTGTGTTGTAGTGCATTTGGCCACAACAGGTTTGTTCGGGGCGAAAAATCACAGTGTGGCCCAGGCGCTCCAGTAAATTCACGACTGCTATGCCTGTTTTGGGAAATAATAGATCGTTATAGCAGGTGATGAAAAGCGAGATTCGCATGTAGGGAAGAAGAGAACTATGTTGTTATTGAAAGTATCGCGTAAAGGGTTTTTCCATGATAGGAATGAGTAGTTTTTTACAACTGTTGGTTTGCCTGCTTTTTCTGTCCAGTTCGTTCGTCGGAGACAGTGTCGAGCCGGAGGAAATAGCACGTTTGTTATCGGCCTCGAACCGGCCCCGGCCTAGCATTATCTATGTTGGCTTTCCTTCTCTCTATAATGGCGCTCACCTTACAGGAGCTATCTTAGCTGGGCCGACTTCAAAGCCGGATGGTATCGAACAGTTAAAGCAGGTAGTGCGGAACATGCCGCATAGCCACCCGGTTGTCATTTACTGCGGATGCTGCCCGTTCGATAAGTGTCCCAATATTCATCCGGCGTACAACGTCTTGCAGGATCTCGGTTTTTCAAACGTAAAAGTAGTGGTGATTAAGACCAATCTGCACACAGACTGGGTGAGTAAAGGGTATCCCACGACAAAGGGGCCGATGCCGGTCGCGGCTGCTGACGTTAAGAGATGAAAACCTGGATTGCCGCCGGATTGTGCTTCGCTGCCGCCATCGCGGGTGTGCGGATCAGCGCTGAGCGGATTTCGCAAACGCCGCTGCTCGGGCCGCAAGGGTCCTGGTCCGAGCTTGCTTTGTTTAATCCGGCAGCGATTCGTGTTGGCTCCAAAACCGTGCTTCTGTTCCGCGCTCAGGACCGCCATCGTACATCGCGCATTGGTTATGCCGAGAGTGATGATGGTTTGCACTTTACGGTGCGGCCTGATCCGGTGCTTGCGCCGGAGGCTCCTTACGAGAAGAACGGGGGTGTCGAAGATCCGCGTGTGGTGGGGATCAATGGACTTTACTATTTGACTTACACCGGATATGACACGCATGCGGCGCAGTTGTGTTTGGCGACATCGAACGATCTCCTCCATTGGGAGCGGAAGGGCGTTATCATGCCTGCGTATCGCGGTACCTGGAACACGCAATGGACGAAGTCCGGCGCAATTATTCCGGAGAAAATCAACGGTAAATGGTGGATGTACTACTTAGGCACTCGCACGGACCCCGATGGGAAGGCGCGTGACTACATGGGGCTGGCAGTTTCCGATGATCTGCTGCACTGGCGCGACGCAACGGATAAACCGGTTCTCGATCGCCGCCCGGGCGCGTTTGATTCGCGGGTGATGGAGCCGGGACCAGCTCCTTTCGTGACGGAGGCCGGCATTCTTTTGCTTTATAATGGCGCGAATGACAGCCTGGTGTATGGTCCGGGCTGGATACTTTTTGACCGGAACGATCCGCGCCGCGTAATTGCCAGGGCGGACGGCCCTTTCGTGGTTCCCTCGCTTCCTTGGGAAAAGAGCGGCACGGTTCCTGATGTGATCTTTTTGGAAGGCGCTATCCGGAAGCTTAACGAGCCAGGCGCAAACAATCTCAAGATTACCGGATATTATGGCGCCGCTGATAAGTACATTGGCGCTCTGGATATTTCGATTGTGACGAGAAAGCCAAACTGATGAAAAAAATACTTGCCTCCTTATTCCTGCTGTCACTGTTTTCCTCATACGGGGAAACTCCAAAGCCGCCAGCAACGCTGAAAGGTGTTCTACTGGAGCAACTTCGCACCACGCATAATCAGAAAGACTGGTTTGTGCCCGTGAGCGTTGCCCTGGAAGGGCTCACGCCGGAACAGGCCAGTTGGAAAGACAAGAGCGGAAATCATTCCATCGGCCAGTTAGCCAATCATCTCGCGTTCTGGAACTCGCAGGAGCTGACAAAGTTCAAAGGAGAGAAGCTCGCAGCATTCAACGGCAACAATGAAGAAACGTTCAACAGCTTTGACAGCAAGAGTTGGAACGCCGTCGTACAGAAACTCGACAGGGTATTGACGGATTGGGAAAAGGCGGTCGAAGAGGCGGACGAGAACAAATTAAAGTCCTGGTATTCCGTTATTGCACACATCGGCGCGCATAACGCGTATCACACAGGGCAGATCATTTATATTCGCAGGCTGCAGGGCTCCTGGGATGCGTCGAAGGGAGTGAAATAGTCAGGGCCAGCGGCTGCAAGCCGATTTCTATAGCCAGCTCCGTCGTTCGTCCTCACCTCGACGGCGCCTCTGCCGATAAGCGCCATTTCGTGCGAGTGTAGGCGATCCGGAACCCCTTGCGCTCGGCATTGCGCTGCGAGTTGCTGCCCGCCTCGGCCGCCATCATGGCCAGATCGCAGCCCTGGTCGAAGGCGTAGCGCATCCGCTCTTCCAGCAGTGCCGCTTGCAACCCACGACGGCGCAGCGCGGGAATGGTCGCCGCACCGCCGAACAGCGCCACTCCCTCATGCACACACAGCACGCCCGCAGCGCCCGGTTGGCCATCCACCTCGGCCAGAAAGCAGATACTCCCCTCGCGTGCCCAAGAGAGAGCGCCGGATTGGAGAAGAAAATCCAAAAATTCCGGATGCTCATGTGCCCAGCCCTGGGCATTGATGTGAGTCCAAGTTTCCGCTTCTTCCGGACCGGTTACGCGTACTTTAATGGGGCCGTGGTCTTGTGCCATAGGCTTCTGCACCGGCTGATAGAGGACGTTACTGATCTCCAGCGGCCGGTAGTGGCGGGAACAGAGCAAGTTCAGGGCAGCGACACCCGCCAGTGGACTCACTTCATGCTGCACGGGTGCTCCACGGTCGAAGAAGAAACGCTCGATCACCTCCAGCGTCGCCGCGCTCAGTGGCTCGAAGAGGCCAAGCCCAAAGCTCTGAGTAACCGGAGAGTCGATCCCATCAAAGGCGGCGTAGGCTCCGGCGTACTCCATCCACCCGGCACCGCTGTCGGGGAAGAGACGACCTCGCGCTTCCGCGAACTGAGCGCACGCGTGCCCCTCCGCTCGCTCCAAACGTCTCGACAGAGCAAGGTCGGAAAACAGCATAGAGGTTATTCGTGCAGCCCTAAATCCTCTGATTAGTGGATCTGGCGAGTCAGGTTGAAGCCGATGAAGAGACCGCTGGGCTTATCAGCCTGGGGATCTCCGAGAAACTCCGCACGCGTTCCAGCACGTTGCGACACCGTCACGCCCGGACTGTTGGTGAAGCCGAAGGTGAAAGCATGACGCCAGATCTTCTTCTGGATGCCGAACGCATAAGCAGGGCGGTGAATACCAAGCTCTCTGCCGTTCACCAGGGTTGGAATCACTTCCGCGAGGAGAGCAACAGTCGGTCGAATGTCGACAGCAGCGCCAATGCCTAAAGAAAACGTATTGGTTCCCGGAAGATTAGGAACAGAAGACCCAATCTGTGTCAGGGGCCGAGCGTTAAACGACACCGTGGGGACAAGGTAGAGCTGAGCGCGCCCAGTCACGCTGCGGGATATGACAGCCTCCAGGTTTTGCGTGAAATTCTTGCGGAAATTATCCTGGCCCTCGATTGAGGCGCGAACCAGCAAATTAACAGGAGAGCCTTCGTGTTCATTAAAGAGGCTATAACCAACCGCCAGTTGGATGGGCCGTCCAATGATGGTAGGTGACCGGAAGGCGCTGACGGACAGTTTATCCGTGACTCCATACCTGAATCCGAACGAGGATATCGAATATCCGTCTAACCCTAATAATTGTGCGCCTCTCGCTGGACCCGAGAAGGCCGGGTCGTAAGCGAACCGGTGAGTAAAATTCACGTACACGCCATGGCGATCCGTAGGCCGCCCGCTAGGCAAGCTGATTAGCAAGTCATCGCCGGGTTGATAGATGGAAGGCTTCTGCTGGTCAGGTGTAGGTGCAGCCGCGCTTACAGGGGCAGCCGCATTTGCTTGTGCAGCAATCGAACTCGGCCCCAGAGATCGTAAATAAGCGACAAGATCGCCGATTTGGGCTTCGCTGAGTTGGCCGGACCAGGCTGGCATTTTGCCGCCCGCCCGTCCATGTCGAATCGCGTCGCGCATCGTTTCATCAGTGAGGTTGCTCTGAATTGCAGGACTAGTGAAGTCAGGTGTTCCTACTGCGCGGATACCTCGGCCATCTTTTCCGTGGCAAGCCGCACATTTTTGTTGAAAGGTAGCCGCCGCCGGATGCACGCCTGCTGTCGATGGACCGGCAGGAGACCCCGTCGATGGCGCGACAGTGCGGATGCTTCGAGAAGCAACATCGATCAGATATCGCTTGCCGTCCCGTTCCAGGACCAGAGTCGAGGTGGAACCGCTAGGAAAAGAGACACCTAACGCTCTCGCTAACTCAGCAGGCTGGGCCGGATCAACGCCGCCCTCCATGGAACCCGCTGCTCTTGATTGAACGGAAGGAACTGTGGGCTTGTCCGAAGCGCCAACCACTTGCGGTTGTAGCAAGGTGGCAAGCATTAAAAAAGCTGAGACCGGGAAATGTCGCTGCGACATAGGATTCAACATCGTAACATCGTCGACTATAACCAGCCGGACGTGCCGGAGTTGTGTTAAAGAAGTAAAACTGTCGTGAAAGCATGAATATAGGCCGGAATGATTCAGGGTTCATCGTGGAACTGCTAGGGATAGCGTGCTTCCTTCCAAGCTGTTAAGGCAGGAAGCGGTAGCCCACGCCATGCACGGTTAAGAAATGACGTGGAATATTGGGTTCCGGTTCCAGTTTGTGACGCAGGCGCACAACATGCGCGTCCACCGTGCGCGTATTCGGGTATGCTTCATAGCCCCAAACGGCATTGAGAATTTGATCCCGAGTTACAATGCGGTCCGGGTGGTGCAGGAAGAATAATAATAGCTTGTACTCGGCAGGCGTTAATTTAATCTCAGCGCCGCGGCAAGTGGCAGTGCGATGGTCGATATCTATTTCGGTCTCGCCAAAATGAAAGGTTTTGGGTTCCGGTGCCGCGCGTCGCAGCAAGGCCCGGATGCGCGCGAGCAACTCCCGTGCTCCGAATGGCTTCACGATGTAATCGTCAGCGCCGATCTCGAGCAGTAGGACTTTGTCGATTTCTTCGCAGACGGCACTCAGCACGATGAGAGGCGTCTGTATCCCCTCAGCGCGAAGCTGTTTGCAAATCTCGAATCCACTCATTCCTGGCAGCCTTAGATCGACTAGGATCAGTTGAGGCCTGAGTGTCCGGGCTTTTTCAAATCCTGTGGTTCCATCGCCGGTGAGAACAGGAACGAATTTCTCCCGTTCCAGCATGAGGCCGATACTATCGCGTAAGCTCTCGTTGTCATCCACCACTAAGATCGTCTGCATACTGGTGAATATGCTACCCGCATTTTCCTAGGAGGGGGAGATCTATTTAGCTTACTAGCCGAGATTTTTACAAAAGTTTTACAGGATCAAAACAGGTCCAGTGCACTCCTGGGGTCAAACAGTATAAAGAACAACGTTTACAAGAGTTTTACAAGCTGTACACACCCGTACGAGAGCGCCTGCCTTACCTTCATTGATGCCGGTACTTGCACGCCGAGCCGTGAGGGCTAGTTATCTTGTTAGTCTCCGACTATTCTAAGCACTTACCATCCGCGGAAAATCATTCACCTGATTCCTTGCCAATCGAGTTACAAGTCGCCAGCCGCGAAACATCGTTCTCTCAAGCAGAAGCCCTGACCTGGAGAGTCGTTGCGGCAGGCGAGCGAGTCTTTGCAGGTATATTGATACTTCTGCTCCTGCCTGCTCTGGCGATCGTTGCAGCCATTATCGTTGCGCTCTCACGCCGATCTCCTTTCGTCGCTCACTGCCGAGTCGGCCAGAGCGGTCGAACCATCTGGGTTCTGAAGCTGAGGACCATGTGGGACGGCACTGTTTCGCAACGGCCTGTTCTTATAGAGAAACTTCCCCGGGATGCGCCGCAAGACTTTATTGCGAAGGTTCCAAACGACCCCCGCGTGAAGAGTCAATTTGCCGCAGCATGTAGACGCTACTCAGTGGACGAGCTGCCTCAGCTCTGGCACGTTATCCGAGGCGAGATGGCTCTCATTGGACCACGCCCGCTGACCTGGGGTGAGATCCACCGTTACTATGACTCTGCCGCAGGTGAGTTTCTGACTAAGAAACCAGGAATCAGCGGACTCTGGCAAGTAAGGGGCCGAAACCGGCTTACTTACCGCCAGCGTCGCAGGCTGGATCTTTTCATGATTCGCCAGTGGTCTCTCCGTTTGTACTTCAGAATTCTTCTTGCCACAATTCCCGCTGTCCTGGTTGGCAGAAACGCATGGTAATGGCGTTGAGGAGGTCCGTGTGATGCGATGCGCGATCGTCCATTATTGGCTGCTTGGCATGCGCGGCGGAGAGAAAGTTGTCGAAGCCCTGTGCCGCCTCTTGCCCGATGCGGATATTTTCACGCTGTTTTATAATCCAGATCGCGTTTCTCCCACGATTCGATGTCATCGGGTGAAAGCATCGTTTCTCAACCCGTTTCAGCGGTACTATCGCTCACTTTTGCCGCTTATGCCCATGGCACTCGAGCATCTCGACCTACGAGACTACGATCTCGTTATCAGCAGCGAATCTGGCCCAGCCAAGGGCATTCTGACGTCAAGTCAGACACGGCACATCTGCTACTGTCATTCACCGATGCGATATTTGTGGGATCTATATCCTGCTTATCTCCATGAGTGGACAAGCTCGGTTCTCCAGCGGAGCCTCATGGTGCCGCTGACAAACTATCTCCGGCTTTGGGACTATGCCGCCGCGGCCCGCGTTGACGAGTTTATCGCTAATAGCCGGAATGTTCAGGAGCGAATCTGGAAGGCGTACCGGCGGGCGTCTGAAGTAATCTACCCCCCCGTGCCAGTTGATGAATTCTATATGGAGCCGTCCGACGATTATTACCTAATCGTTTCCGAGCTGGTGCCTTACAAACGCATTGCCGATGCGGTTCGCGTCTTCTCTGACATGAGACGGCGTTTACGGATTGTCGGTGACGGCCCTGAGTACAAATTTTTAAAAAGCGTAGCGGGAGAGACTGTTTCATTCTGCGGACGCTTGCCTGATAGCGATCTCCGCAAGCTGTATGCGAGATGCAGGGCAGTGATTGTGCCGGGTGAAGAGGACTTTGGCATTGTGGCGGTTGAGGCGCTCGCCAGCGGTAAGCCGCTGATCGCGCTCCGCAGAGGCGGAGTTCCAGAGAGCGTGCCGGAATATCATCCCCGTGCCGGATTCTTTTATGATTTGCCTGCAAAGGAGCATCTCCGGTCAGCCATCGAGACTTTTGAGCGGGAGGAAGCGCGGCTCTTGCCTGTGGCGATTCAAGCATGCGCTTCACGGTTTTCGGAAGAGTGCTTTCAACGTGAGATGTCGCGAATTCTTTTCAGTGATCGGCATACATACCAAGGCAGAGGCGATCTGGATGGCACGGCTGCTCTCCCAGGCAGTAGACAGGCGCGCAACTTTGCAGCAGCCCCTAACGGAACACAGCAGAGATAAAGCCGTTCACGGGATGAAGCATGAACATTTTGTGTCTCGAGCAGTTCTCGAATTTGGGAGGTGGACAACGCAGCTTATTGGATCTCCTGCCAGCCTTTGCGGCACGCGGCTGGCAAGCACTTGTGGTAGCGCCGGAAGAGGGTCCATTCACCGAGGCAGTTCGCAAGTCAGGCAACCGCGCGGAATGTCTCCAGTACGGCACCTATGCGAGTATTCGGAAGCCGGCGCGCGAGATGTGGCAATATGCATGTGAATTGCCTCGACTTGCCCGCGAGATCCGTCAGCTGGTCCATGCAGACGATATCGACTTGCTGTATGTGAATGGTCCGCGGTTGCTTCCGCCAGCAGCATGGATTTCCCGGCGGCACTCGATTCCTCTGGTCTTCCACTGTCATAACCGCCTGCTGCAACCATCTGCCATCTTCCTCGCCGGAGAAGCTCTACAGTTTGCCGCGGCGCGGGTCATTGCGTGTTGCCGGTATACTGCCGAGCCACTGAGGAAATATGTGACGCCTGAGGGAATTTCGATTCTTTACAACGGTGTCGGCGCTCTCAATGGCTTCGCTTCACGTCCCCCGGCTCAACTCCGCCGGATTGGTGTTCTTGGCCGGATCGAAACGGAAAAAGGCCAAATGGAATTCGTACGCGCCGCCAGACTTGTTCTAAAAGAGTTTCCAGATTGTCGCTTTTTTATAGTAGGCGCGCCTCTGTTCTCAAAAGCCGATTACTACAACCGGGTCATTGCCGCAAGCCGGGGATTGCCCATTGAGTTTCCGGGCTGGCAGAGCAATACATCCCGGGTATTTGCAAGCCTGGACCTGCTGGTTGTTCCGTCCACGCCGCTCGAAGCGACAACACGAGTGATTCCTGAAGCTTATAGCGCGGGAGTTCCTGTTGTTGCTTTCCCTTCCGGCGGAATCCCGGAGATCCTGGAGGACGGAGAGACGGGTTTCCTGGCCGCTGCTATTACACCTGAGGGACTGGCTAGACGAATCACATCGGTGTTGCGCATGACATCGGCTGATATTGCAGCTGTTGTGACGAAGGCCAAAAGGAAATGGCATAGTCACTACCGGCTTGAACTGTATCAGGAGCGAGTCTGCGAGGTGCTCTCCCGCGCGGCGGCATAAACAGCGGCGAGAAGGGCGATGTGTACCCACAGGTAGGGACGAAGCATGTTCTGGTTGAACTGAAGAATCGCCCATCCGAACACGAGAGAGCGCAGAAGAGCCCGTAACAATGTTGCATAAAACGGTGTTGCATTGGCGGCAAGCTTGAGCGGACGGTGGATCGTTGCAAACAAGAAACACAGAAATGGAATGATGCCGATAATACCGCTAGCGGCTAGCGCTTCGGCAAAAACGTTCATGCCCTCAAAGTTTTTGGAGGCTTCAAACGATTTGATGGTTTCCCCGTGTAGCGCCGCGATACCGGATGACACTCCGCCTAAGCTTTCCCCAATCAGCGGATGTTGACGGAAGACGATAAGCGTGTCATTCAATGCGTCTTCGCGCTGCACGACGGAGTGAGCGGCTGCATCCGAAATTCCCGTGCCGTTCAAAAACATGAGCGCGACTGCCGGGCTGCTATCCAGAAGGCGCACGGACCACACTCCGATAAATACGACAAGCCCAATGAATAGAGAAGAAGGCAGGAGCGCCCTGACTGTTGTCCAAGCAATGCGCCCATGAGCTAAGTCCCGGCATAGCCAGAGCCAAGGTCTTATTTGAGACAGAAGTACGTCCAGGAAAACAAACACGATTCCCATGCGGCTGGAGGAGATGATAATGCCGATCGCGGTCAAGCAATAAATAACGAGAAGAGCTCGGGGCGGCAGCAGTGATGACTTCCCGCGTCTTAATGAGCCCACAAACACAAACCCGACCAATAGATACGTGGCAAAGTAAGACGGTTCATAGCTGAACCCGTTCACGCGCGGTAGACGGTCTTGCACCCACCATTGAGTCACGAGAGGAGCTCCGAAGCCGAGTATTGGCGAGGCGAACTGGACCATGCCGAACACCGCGATAACGCCGAACGAAAGGATGTACAGCCGCAGAATTGTTGCAAGCGTGCGTGAGTTGTTGCCGAAAAGCTGCACGAATGAAAACATCATCGCTAGATTTAATAAAAGCCACAGGCAATAACCGAAGCTCTTGGGCCAGAAATTGGAAGCCGGGATGAAAAGAACTTGAACGGCCAACCAGACGCAGAGCGAGGAAGCGCCCAGAGTCGGCACTTCCGTGCCACGAGCAACCCGGATGAGAGCCAGAATGAGCAGGATCGGCACTACCAATTGGCATAACCGGAAGTTCCCCCCGGCTTTGATGATCAGGAAGAGATCGAAGGAACTTGTCAGGAAAATGAGACTTGCCACGGCGACAGCCAGTCGAGTCAGTGGCTCGCTAAGGCACGATCTTTGCTGGACCAGGGCCGCTGGTCGAGGATTAGCTTTCATGGGATGGCCTGCAGGGTTTGGGATGCGGCCGCCGGGCGCTGCCAGACAGAGAGACCACAGGATCGGAGCGTGAACAGCATTCCCATTGTCATGAGTACTGCCACTATTACGGATGCAGTCGCGGCTCCCGTAGCGCCCCAGAAAAAAGAGAGCGTTGCGGTCAGGGGAATGCCAATAGCCGCGCTGATCAGCATGATCCGGCTCATGATGGAATCCATGTCAAACACGAGCATCGTTTGCGTGCCAAAAACACTCATCAGACCGAATAACAGTGGAAGGGGCGACAGGCACCGTAGGATAAAGCTGGCAGGGCCAAACGAGCTTCCAAGAAGCACGCGACAGACCGGCTGAGCAAACAGGAAAGTCAGAAGGGAGGCTCCGAGAGACACCGAGCCAATCACGAGAAAGCTTTTGCGAATGAGTTTAAGGGCGGAGAGAGCTGACTCTATCTTCAGTGCAGTGATATGTGGATATAAAGCCTGACTCAGAGGACTGACAGCGGCGATGGATGCCTTGATCAGCTTGTCAGCGGCGCTGTAGTAACCTACCTCTGCCTTTCCCGCTACGAACCCCAGAACCACAGCCGCACTGGAGGTACATAAGTGGAGGGCGGCTACCGACAGAAACAAAGGCCAGCCTTGTTTGAAGATGCCGGCAATATCGTAAAACGATGGCTGATGCCATCCTATTTGAATGTGCTTCCAGAGAATTGGCGCTGCCAAAACGCTGGCTGCCAGTTCCACGCCTGCCTGGATAGCGGCGGCTTTCACGCAATCTTGCGGGCGATGCACGAATAAGAAGAGTGCGGGCACAGTGAGCAGGCGCGCGATGCCGAATGTGAGCGCCGCCAGTTTCATCTTTTCCAATCCCTGGAACAGCCAAACCGGAAAGAGCGCCGTGCCGATGACATACAGAAAACTGACGGCAAAGACCGAAGGCGTTTCCCGTAATTTTGGTATCACCGCAATCAAAGATGTGAAAACCAGGGCACTCCCAAGCATCAAAATGCCTTTCGCATAGATTGTTGACCAGAAGATTTGGGACACAGCGCCGGGTACATGGCGCTGAGCGGCGATCGCTCGAGTGCTGCTGTAGTTAAATCCGTAATCGGTGATGAGATCGAAATATAAAGCGATTCCCTGAGCAAATGACAGAAGTCCGAACTGCGCGGGCTGAAGTACCCGGAACAGGTAAGGAACCGTAATCAAGGGCACTGCATAACTCAGAAGCTGAATGGTAGTGAGCGCTGCAATATTTTCAGCCAAACGCTGACGGGAATTCATGAGTGAGCTTTATCGCTGAAAGTTAATACTTGCCCTTCCCTGCCGGTTACCCAGGATGACCCAGCAGATGGAAACGATAACAGAGAAACCAGTTACTGTACAAACCAGAAGCGTGCGGGGAGGCCAACTTTTTCTCTCCGGCACGACGGCCTTATCAATGATCTGAACCAGAGGCGCCGATTTCGCTTCATCGAGGCGGGCCGCCTCATATTGCTTTGATAGCACCTCGAACAAGGCCTCATGGTATTTCACATCGCGGTATTTGCGGATGTATTCGAGTCCTGCCTGGGGGAGCTGACCTGTGGGGACCTCGGGAGTTCCGGGAACATGATTCCCTTTCTCAAGCCTGGCCAGTTCGGCTTGCAATGTGCCCAGTTCGCGTTTCACTACCTGGAATTTCGGATTGTCGTCAGCCACATACAGCTTCATGGCCTCCACCCGCGCTTCCCGGCTCAGAATTTCCGCGCGCAATTGAGAAACAGACCGGATAATAGCCTCGGCCTGACCAGTAGGGACAACCAGACCAGTAACCTGCTGCGTGTTTCGTAACGCGATCTCCGCGTTCGCCAGCGCATCCTTTTCCTTGACAATCTGCCCTTCAAAAAAAAGGCGGCGCTGCGACGCTTCCGTCAGGGCCACGGTTGAGTTCTGAAGGGATAATTCTTCAACATAAGCATTGGCTAATTTCGCGGAACGCTGGGGGTCGCGATCTTCCACGCGGATACGGATGAGGGTGTCCTTACCGGCGCTGATGGTTGTGTTCCGGGCGAGGTGTTTTCGCGCCGCGTAAAAGTCCTTATCGCCATAAACACGCTTTAAGTCAAATCTTTTAATAATGCCGTCCGCAATGGTCCTGCTTTCGAGTATCCCGATATAAAGATCCGATGGATTGCGCAACCCAAACCCAGACAAAAGGCTCAGGCCGGAGAGACCTCCTGATCCGACGCCAGCCAGTTGAGCCATTGATACTAACGAGGATTGAGCCTGCTGTGGGGTAAGAATCACGGTCTGCGCGGTATATTTAACCGGGATCAGTAATGCAATTACCGAGGAAACAGCGGCGGTCACAAGCACCGCTCGGATAATGAGACCTCTACGCCGCGAACAGATCGAAAATAGTTCAGAGAAAGTAATCTCATCTCTTCCTCCTTCGCGAAATTCGACCGGCAGCGGATCTTCCACCGGTGGTGCCGAACCGTTTCTATATTTGAGTGGGTCCACGGGCGTTTTCTCCTCAATACAGTACGTTTATTGCGGCGGCGCCCAGGGCAAGATTGCTGAATATCTGTGACCAATCCATGAAGCTGCGGACAAATGTTGTCCGATTGATGTATGTGGGAACGATCAGAGTGTCGCCGGGATTCATTCGCAGGGTATCGAAGCTCTTAGAGAACAGCACCGCATTGGTAGTGCGGCTTACCACAGAGCCATCCGCCCGTACAACAAACATGTGGCTTCGGTCCGCCGAACGCGCGGGACCACCAGACTTTTTCAGATAATCACCGACACGCAGATCTTCCTCATACAGAAAGGAGGCTTGCTCAAAGACGGTGCCGATCACATTCACGGTTGACGGGCGGCTTGGCACATACAGCCGATCACCGTTCTCAAGCGGCAAGTCCGGCAGCGCGCCTTCCCCACGACTGATAGGGTCTAGATTGAGAACGATCCGGCCATTCATGGCAACTTTCCGCAACCGCTCGACGAGCTCACGCTGACTGGCAAGAGAGGTCTGAGCTGTCGCAGCCTGTTGCGGCGAGGTGATCCTGCTCGATAAGTTAGAAGCGGCCTCGCTGACTTCACGATCAAATTGGCTGAGGAAGTCGTCATACCTTTTCTGCTGCTCACGACGCGTTGACTCACGCGTAAACTGGGCTCCGTAAAGATAAGCATGCGGCGTTAGCCCACCCGCGCGAGCGACTACCTGCCGCAGCGTCTCACCGGGAAACACAGTGTACATGCCGGCTCTTGCGATCTCCCCCTCCAATCGCACTTGTTTCGCTTGCTGCGACCGGGGAACGGCGAAATCGGCTTTGGAAAAAATGGTGATCACGTCTCCGGGCTCAAGCGGCAAGTCCTCGGCGGCATCGTGGGTCAATAAGAGCTTGCCAAGATTAAACGGGAGAATCTTTGTGCTGAGGGTGGCTTGATCAAGCCGCTCTACCGCCGCGTATTCCCAATTGATGTCTGGGGCTGAGGGTTGGACTATATTGCGCGGCAAGAAACTCCGCACAGGAGGAACGTTATCGGCTGCCATCGCAGCGCCTAATGAGCTATCTCCTCGTACATTGGCCGCCTGCTCGCTGTAACTTGCTGGCGCGGTACGAAGCCGCGAGCCGGATACGGGCAGCATCGGCTGACCAGGGAGAGAGGATGATTGTGTGCTAGCGCTCGATTCCGTTCCGTAGGCCTTTGCAGGAGTATCGATAGCAGTCGATGATTCTTCCTCAGGCGCCAGCTCTCGGGCATTGATCAACGCATTTTGTTCCTTCCAATACTCGCGAGTCAGAAGCGCTTCTTTTGTCGGGATGACATCGCTCACGCGCATATTGGGATGCCAGGGAAATCTACCCGCATCAGCAACGTTTCCATGGATGGTTACAGTATTCTCAAACCTTGGCACAACGGGCAGCAAACGAACGATGTCCCCATTGTGGAGTTCGGTCTGAAGCCCGTCCGGAGTTAACGGGATGCGAAAGGCCCGGAGCGCCGACCCATCGACAACTCGCTCGACCACGGCTTCGCGCGTTGTTGCGAGTGCGGATAACCCATCGGCCAGTCGAACGGACTCGCCCAGAGTGGTTTTCGTTTTGAGCTCGTAAATCGCCGGATGCTCGACGCTGCCCGTGACTGCGACCCGCGGTCCGGCGGGAGGAATTAGAATGACATCCCCCGGAGCCAGGCGGCCATCGTTTGATTTATCACCGTGAACCAGGAGTTCGTAGAGATCGAACTTTCGGACTGTCTCCTCACCCCGTTTCAGTTCGATATTCCGCATGGAGCCGCGCGCGGATGGTCCGCCCGATACGAAGACAGCATTGACCAAGGTAGTGAGCGAGCTGACCGTGTAGCTGCCAGGCCGGCGTGCTTCACCAACAACGAAAATCTGAATTGAGTGGAGCCGGCCTAAGGAAACGCTCAAATCGAAGTTCTTATAAAGATGCGCCATGGTGGACTTAAACGCGGCAGCAGCCTGAGAATATTTCATGCCGGCCACCGATACCGGTCCGGCATCGGGTAGAAGCACCTCGCCCGTTCTGCCCACGATGAGCCGACGCGAAAAATTCAGTTGCCCCCAGACGGTAACCTGTAATTCATCACCGGGAGCAATAATGTAATCGGCAGTGACTGGAACGAGGTCCGTAGGGGCGAAGGTAGCTGGAACTCTTTCAAAGAGTGAAGCTCCAAAGATGGGTAGTGCCTGTCCAATGGAACTGGTCACATATCGCTGAAACTCCGTCGGCGGCTCCTTTTCGTAATAAGCGGGAGCGCTGCTACGTGGGGCCGTTCCTCTGGTCTGTTCGCGCGGACCAAGATAAGACTGGTTGGGATAAGACTGGTTGGGGAAATTGAAATCTGATTCTGGTTGTGATCCGAAGATTGCCTCCAATCCATTCACATCCCCATACGAATTAGCGCCATACCTCGATCGCGGAGTTATACAATCCGCGGCGGGATCTCCGTACTCCGCGGGAGTGCAAACGCGATACTGGCCTGACTCTCCAGACGGAAGTGTATTAGCCTGTCCCGGTTGCTTGGCTGCAGTGGGCGGCAACATGGTTGGGTATTGCGCGAAGGCGCAGGAACAGATCCCAGTCAGGAATATGAAACGAATCAAAAAGGACACAGGATTTTCGAGCAGCCCTCCTTCTGCAACTTATTGTTCTTTGATGTTCGATCAATTTCCAGTGCGGAAGCGGCAGTTCCGCATGTTTTTACAACCGTTTTACAAATTTGCAAGATATCCCCATGTTTCCTCCCGCATCGCGTTACTCGGGGAGCGAGAACAAGTAGAGAATGAGCGCGTTCTCGTCCGCCTGACTGAAATGATAGGCGGGCATGATTGACCCAGGCGACAGCCGCTGCGGTGACAAGAAGTGCGCTTCAATCCAGGATCTGGTACGGCGATCGGATAAGCCATTTAGAGGCGGACCTATACCGCCGCCTAGGCCACTCACCTTGTGACAACTTCCACAGCCGCCGGCAACATAGATCTGCGCGCCCTTTATGATTTCAGGAGGAACGGTTTGCAGGGCGCCTACGGAGTCCGGCTTCAAATTCGCGATGAACAGCGCCAAGGCATTCAATTGAAGCACGGAAAGATGAGTTGGCTGAGCGCTATTGCCTGATACGCCGGAGCTTGGGTCTTTGAAGTGCTGAATGAGCCATGCCTTTGGATGGTGCTGCTGGACGGATGTCAGATTGGGGCCGGGCTTTGGAACGCCGGAGAGCAGATTATGGCAGGAGTCGCAGTGCGACGAGCGGAAATAGCCGATTCCCGCGATTTCTTCCGGCGGGAACTGCGCCCATTCCATGACCTCGTGGGATACGGCAAGCGGATGCTTGAGGTGGGGCGAGTCGGCGACTGCCGCCATTGTCAAGCTTCCCCAAACTGCAAAGACGATGGCAACGATTCCGGTACCTACGGCGCGCCTTTGCAGGATTTGTAAGCGAGAGTGCCGGATAAAGGGAAGCAGAAACAGAGTGAGAACCGCAACTGTCGGCAGCACGACTGTCCCGATGGGTTCGAGCGAGCCTTGAAATATCTTAAGAAGCTGAAACAAGAAAAGGAAATACCACTCTGGCCGTGGGACATAACTCGTGTCAGTTGGATCAGCGAGGCGCTCCAGCGGAACTCTTACGAATACAGCCGCTGCGAACAGGATCAGAAAGACGATAAATACGGCGGTAATATCGCGGAAAACCTGCTTCGGATAGAACCTTTGAGTGGTTTCGCGGTCGGCTGTGCTCGCGGTGATTCCATGTCGTCGAACGAGATAGACGTGAATCGTTATCAATAGGACAGTCGTTGCGGGCAGTATGAGTGTGTGCAGCGCATAGAAACGCGAGAACGTCAGGACCCCTATCCCGTCTGTTGCGCCGATCAACCGGGTGAGAAAATCTCCCATGAGCGGAACAGTGGCGGCGATCCTGGTTGTCACTACCGTTCCCCAGTAAGCCCGGTTGTCCCACGGGAGCAGATATCCCGTCAGCCCAAACGCAAGCGTGAACAGGAGCAGCGTGACACCAACAATCCATGTCGCTTCGCGCGGTTTCCGATAGGCTCCATAGATAAAAACCTGCGCCATGTGCAAGAAAACGATGATGATCATCAGGCTTGCGCCCCAATGGTGCAGACCCTGGATCATCCGTCCGGCTGCAACCCTATCAGTGATGAACAGAACGCTTTTGTATGCATCGCCAGGTGTAGGCGCATAGTTCAGGGCAAGAAGAACACCGGTTAAGGCTTGCGTCAGGAAAATAAAAAGAGCAATGCTGCCGAAGACCTGGGGCCAACCAGTCGAGGCGGGTATGTCCTCAAAAAGAAATCGATGGCACGCACTTTGAAAACCTGTGCGGTGCTCGATCCAGTCAACGACTTGATGGACGCGACCCTGCATAAGATTAAGTGAGCTAGGAGTTTTTTAAAGGTCCGAGCCAGAGTCTTGTGCCTTCAACCTTTACGTCATACTGATCCAACGGGCGGCGGGCCGGGCCGGAAATTACCTTGCCGTCCACGGCAAACTTTGAACCGTGACAGGGACACACGAAAGCGGCTTCGGCTGCCTGCCAACCATAAGCGCATCCAAGGTGAGTACACGAAGGCGAGAAAGCTGTAATGCTGTTGTTGTTTAGAATGACCCAGGCGGTCGACCGCTCATTATGGATTTTCCAGCCATCCGACCGGCTTTTTTCGAACGCGATCTCGTGAGGAGATCCTGCTTGCAGATCCGAAATCTCGCCCGCGTCAATCCACGTGTTCTGAGCTTCGTGTGGCGTGCCGAGAAGATACTTGCCGCTAAAAGCGGCCAGTGTTCCGCCAATCAAGGATGTTAATGCACAAATGGCTCCGCCGATAAAACTACGGCGTCCTAAATTTCTGCTGGTACAGTCTACTTGTTGCTCTTGCATTGCGCGTTATCTCTTTTCACGAGTTGCGCCGGACAGCGCTCAACATGATGCTAAGAGCAAATGAGATTTGAAGTGTTACGAGCTTGTAAAAGATAAGTAACTTTGTGCTGCGGATAAGGGATTTCCCTCGCTTCGTGCAGACTCTTTTATGCTTTTACAGGGTTTTTACATTTTAGTAGCGTTGTCTTATTTGCGGTGCTGCCTTGTTGCGTCACGCTATATAAAGTACGTTGCAATCCGCATCCATAGACGGCGGCGGCAAGAAACCGGTTCTCCTCGCCTACAGGGCACCGAGAGCAGTTCAGGCAGGTGTATTGCTGACGCTCGTGATGCTGGGCATTGATAATAAGGCAATTGCCGGATCGGAATGGGGGGAGCGTGCAACTCCCTCCGGGCCTGTTTATGTCCCGCTTGACAGTTGGGTTTACCCAGTGCTGAGGCGGCTGGCGTCCCTGGGCTATGCACCCGATGAGGAGAGTTTGGCCGCGCCCTGGACGCGCCAGCAATGCGTGATGCTTGTGGAAGAGGCAGAGGATATAGCATCCCGGCGCAGCACCAAGATATCCGCCGGAGCGATGAACGAACAGGCTTCGCAGATGATCGCAGCTTTGAAAGCTGAGTTCAGCCGGGATACAGAGAGGGCAGCCAGGGTTGGGGTCGAGTCGATTTATGCCCGGTATTTGCATATCGCCGGATCTCCTCTACGGGACAGCTATCATTTTGGGCAAACCTTGACCAATGACTATGGCCGGCCATATGAGAGTGGGGCGAACGCTGTAAGCGGATTCTCCGCCTATGGAACTTGGGGAAGGTTTTCGGCTTACTTCCGTGGAGAATACCAGGACGCGGCGGGAAGAGGCTCCTACGACGAGAGAACCCGGAGCTTCCTGGCAAGTGTTGATCAGATACCGATCCAACCACCTGTTGGACTGCCGGCAACCAGAAGATTCAATCCGGTCGAGATGTATGTGGGCGTGCAACTGGGTAACTTCGATGTGACCGTCGGGAAGCAAAGCTTATGGTGGGGTCCGGGCCAGTCGAGCGCTTTTCACTTTAGCGATAACGCGGAACCACTCTATGCGCTTAGACTGGCGCAGGCGAGGCCGATTCTTCTGCCCGGTCCTTTGCGTGTACTCGGGAGAATCCGCACACAGTTCCTTCTGGGAGAATTGTCCGGGCATCAGTACCCGCCGCGCCCCTTCATCAACGCCCAGAAGATTACCTTGCAAGTCACACAATACCTGGAACTTGGTTTTACACGT
>JBJMGL010000231.1:0-7135 GCA_045807985.1 Bryobacteraceae bacterium | reverse complement strand
TAAAACTCACGCCTTTGTGAAAATCAATTGCACTGCTTTGCCTGAAAACCTGATGGAAAGCGAACTTTTCGGCTATGAGAAAGGAGCCTTCACGGGAGCAACCGCCAGCAAGCCGGGAAAATTCGAAGGCGCTGACGGCGGAACCGTCATGCTCGACGAAATTGGCGACGTGCCGGGCAATATCCAGGTCAAACTGCTTCGCATTCTCCAGGAACGGCAATTTGAGCGCCTAGGCTCCAACGTGACTCGCCATGTGGATGTGCGCGTCATTGCCGCCACGAATGCAGACCTGCGCGCCGCCCTGGAACAGGGCCGCTTCCGCGAGGATCTCTATTACCGCTTAAACGTCGTTCCCATCAATGTGCCGCCATTGCGGGATCGAAAAGAAGACATCCCTTTCCTGGCCATGCGCTTTGTCGCAAAGCTCGCCCCTGATCTAGGCTCCATTGCTAAGGAATTAAGCCCGGCGGCCATCGACCGCTTGCTCGATCATTCCTGGCCGGGCAACGTGCGCGAACTGGAAAACACGATTGAGCGCAGCCTGGTGCTGGCCTCGCATGAGGTCCTGCAGCCTTCTGATATCAGAATCGAAGCTCCGCGTCATGCGTCGTTCACGGCTTCACAGCAGGCGCCTCTGCTCCCTGAAGGAGAAACGCTGGAGCATTGGGAACAAATGATGATCCGAGAGGCGCTACGGCGCGCCAACGGAAACAAGAGCCAGGCTGCGCGTATGCTGGGCCTGACCCGCAATGCGCTCCGCTACCGCCTCTCGCAGATGGGCTTGGAAAGCGGAGCGGCTGATACTGACAATTCCGGTCAGGGCTAAAGCCGGACGATCTTCTCCGACCGGAAGCCCTTCAAAGCGTTGCGAGTATCCACAATCAGCTTGCTTTTCTCAACGACCGAGGCGTAATCAATGCCGCTGTGATCCGTGACGATGACCACGCAGTCCGCGGCTTCCACGGACGGCAGTACATCCTGAGATTCCAGGTTGGCCCCGTTGATATGAATCTTATGAACGAACGGATCGGAAAACGTAACGGTCGCGCCGAGCCGCTGCAGCAGAAGAATAATATCGAGCGCTGGCGACTCCCGCACATCATCGATGTTGCGTTTATAGGCCGTGCCTAGAATGTGAACACGAGACCCGCGAACCGGCTTCGAGGCATCATTCAGCGCATTTTGTACCTTCTCAATGACGAACTCCGGCATACGGCCATTGATGTAGCCCGCCAGTTCAATAAACCGAGCCTCAATTCCCGCTTCTTTGCTTTTCCAGGAAAGATAAAACGGATCGATCGGAATGCAATGCCCGCCTAGACCTGGGCCAGGGTAGAAGGGCATAAAACCAAAAGGCTTCGTGGCAGCCGCATCGATCACTTCCCATACGTCGATATTCATGCGGTCGCACATCAGCGCCATTTCATTCACCAGACCGATGTTGATCATGCGGAAGGTATTTTCCAGCAGCTTCACCATTTCGGCCACGCGTGTGGAGCTAACCGGAATCACAGTCTCCAAAGCCTGCTTGTAGAACAGCGCGCCCAGTTCCGTACAGGCTGGAGTGATTCCTCCAACAACTTTCGGAATATTGGAAGTCTGGTATTTCGGATTGCCCGGATCAACGCGCTCAGGCGAAAAACACAAAAAGAAATCTTTTCCGACAGAAAGCCCGCGCTCTTGGAGCTTAGGCAGGACTAGTTCATCCGTTGTTCCCGGATACGTCGTTGATTCCAGCATGACTAGCAACCCCGGATGCATATGCTCCGCAATAGCATCTGAAGCCGCGACGACATAGCTCATATCCGGATCTTTTGTTTTGCGCAGCGGCGTCGGGACACAAATATCAATCGTGTCCAGCTCCTGGATCACTGAGTAGTCAGTCGTGGCGCGCAGTTTACCGCTTTCGACCAAAGGCCGGAAGACGTCGTCTTTCACGTCTTTGACATACGAATGCCCACTATTGAACTGGTCAACTTTAGACTGCTGCACGTCAATGCCAACAACATCGAAACCCGCGTGCGCGAACTCGACAGCCAGCGGAAGACCGACATAGCCCAAACCAAGCACGCCGACCCGCGCCTTTTTCTGTAAGATGCGCTCCCGCAAGGTATCAGCAGCGGAAGATTGCTGCTCGGAAGTTTGTACAAGTGTTTCAGAGATCAAGGAAAAATCTGCCTTCGCCAATAATTTCAGCCGGTCCAGTTAAATAGACGCTTTCGTCCCAGCGTAGCCGAAGACTTCCGGCTGGGGTTCTAATTTCCAGCGGGCTCTCGGCTTCATTCCTGAGAATAGCAGCGACTCCGGCTCCCGTCGAACCAGTTCCCGAACTTCGCGTCTCGCCCGCGCCGCGCTCATAGAACACGGCATCCACGGTATGCCTGTCGATCACGCGAACAAAAGAGACATTCGTCCGCTGAGGAAAGAATGGATGCCGCTCCGCTTCTCGCGCCGCCCCACGCCAATTTTCAGGAATGGTATCCACAAAAATCGCGCACTGCGGATTACCTACGTTCAAAGTAGTCACATCAAAGCTCTGTCCTGCTAATTGGAGGTCCATCCGCAATTGTTCCGTTTGTGGGACCCCCATATCCATTTCGAACAAAAACTGCAAATTCTTTCGTGAAATCAGCCGCAGAATTTTCCGGCCCGCGCCTGTTACTACGCGTACTTCCGGCGGCTCAACCGCTCCCTGAGAAATCCCGAAAGCCGCGGCGCAACGGGTTCCATTACCGGAAATCTCGGGCTCGCTGCCATCCGAATTAAACAGTCTGGTGCGCAATCCACCATTCTCTTTCCATGCCAGCATCCAGCCATCCGCACCCATGCCTGTCGTCCGTGCGCAGATCCGCTGAGCAATTTCCGGCAATCGGGAGGGGGGAGCCGCCTCGCCCCAGGTCAGCAGGAAGTCATTTTCCGCGCCATGCAGCTTCGTGTATGGAATTTCAATCATTATTCGACACGCTCATAAGTCTTCAGCACGGGAGCGTCCTTTACCTGCACCTCGTGCGCCAGCCCATACGGAGCCTGTCTTCCGCCCGGTAAAGGTTTTGCTAAGAAATCGTTATTCTCTTGCGCAACAACCCACCTTTCGCGGTGCAAAAGATCAGGCCGGGTCATTGCCGCAAACCACTCTGGCCCATTCCCCTCGTGCAACACCTCGCGCAGTGGAATACGAATTTTACAAAAGATGCCGGTCAAATCCCCAAACGAAGCGACAATCCCCTGTCCTGTCCGGTAATGCGCCTGCAAGTAATCCCGCTCGGCGGATATCCAAGCTCGGCGGGAAATGCTATTCACCTCCGACTCCTTCCAACAAATCCAATTCTCGCGTGAAGGCGTAAGCAGCCAGGGCAAAACGGCGAGGGCCGGCACCACCACCGCCGCAGATCGCTTCCATCTCTGCGGCATTACCGCTACAATCGCGCCCACCGCAAAAGCCGCCCAGACAACCACGGCAACTCCGTAACGGGTGTTGTAGTAGCTGTATGGCCAAAGTTGAGGCACGTAAATGGGCGATCCGCCGGAAGAATACATGCTCCAGACATAAAAACCCGGAGTCAAGCCAAGAAATGCTAATGGCGCCAGCGGCTTTGTTCTGAAAGCACAGGCAATTCCGCCCATCCCCAACAGCAACAAAGGCCAACCAGCGCATAACTGACTGGCCTTCCCGTAATAACGAAACGCCTCCGTCAAATTGTGATACCCCGGATATGGCTTGCCGCCCTGAATAGCTCTCGGCGAGTACGGGCCATTAAAGAAGTCAAGCGCATTGCCCGTTTCCCACCAGTTATGCGCAATCCAATAGAAGGGAGCCAGACTAGCCAGCCCCGCAAAGACCACAAAGGTAAGCAGTCGTTTGCGGCTTGCCCAAAGCGCAAACCACCCACTAGCAAACGGAATCAAAAACCAGCCGTCATAACGCGTGGCGCTCATCCACCAGGAAGCAAACACGCCCAGCAGAATAAGCTTGCGACTTTGTGTAATCCGGAACCGGCAAACGGCAAAGAGAAGAACCGCTAATCCAGCGATAAACACCGTCTCCGTCATCGGGATCACTGACAGATACAGCAGATTCGGATTCAAAGCAAGGCACGCCACAACCACCGCAGCCGTTGTCGAAGACCCGTATACATCACGTGCTGCCAAGTATAAGAAAGCGCCGGCGATGACAAAGCAGATCGCCACGGGAACAGTACCGGCCAGACCCGTTGACCAGAACCAGTCATTACGGACTAGCGGCAAGCAAATAACGTGCAACAGAGGCAGCCATACCGTTCCTAACTGGTCATAACCTGGAGTGCGCGAATCAATAATGCTGCGGCTGTTGTTGAGGTGCGCTTGCGCGTCACCGTAATAAAGAATGTAGCCCTGGTGATAAAACCACAAAGCGGTTAAGCCAACAAGCGCACTAAGAGCTAATACTACAAAGCCCACGTAGCTTTTAGAACGCGGTAAATCGTCTGAACTCTTCAAATCGCCCGTCAATATCTTTACGAGTCAGCGTGTGGAACCGTTCCACGCCAAACTGTTCGCAGCAAAAACTGCCCATGACTGACCCATAAATCACGGCACGGTGTAACTCATGAATGTCAAAGTTTCCGTTACGCAAATCAAATCCGCGTTCAGCCAAATAGCCGACAAACCCTCCCGCAAAACAATCTCCCGCGCCGGTCGGATCGAAAACATCCTCCAACAGGTAGCCAGGGACCATGAACAAGGTATCCTTACGTACCAGCATGGCCCCATACTCGCCGCGCTTGATGACCAGCGTATTCGGCCCCAGGTCAAGAATCTTCGCCGCCGCTTTCCGCAAGTTGTTTTCGTTCGCCAGCATACGGGCCTCGCTGTCATTGATGAGCAGAAAATCCCAATTCTTGATGGTCTGGAGCAACTCCTCGCGAGTCTGCGAAATCCAAAAGTTCATGGTGTCGCCGCCGATAAAGCGAACGTTCTTCATCTGCCGCTGCACATCCAGCTGCAGCGTCGGCTGAATATTTCCGAGGAAAAGATACGGCTCTTCCGCATAGGAAGGCGGAAGCTTCGGCTGAAAATCCGCAAACACATTCAGATCCGTTTGCAGCGTCGTCCGGTCATTCATATCCGCTGAGTACACGCCGGACCAGAAAAACGTCTTTCCCGGCACCTGCTCCAGGCCCTCCAGATCAACGCCTTTCCCGCTCAGCACCGCGCGATCTTCCGGCGCAAAGTCCTCGCCCACCACGCCCACAATCGACGTTTTGGTGAAGTAGCTCGCGCTCAGCGCAATATAAGTACACGCGCCGCCTAGCGTGCGCTCGCGTTTCCCATGTGGCGTCTCAATCGCGTCGTAGGCGACAGACCCAATCACAACAAGTGACATTGTCTTGCATTTTACTGGACAAGTATAAAGGCAGAAGGCCCCAATATGAACAAAATAGTCTTACTCGCGGTAAGATCTTAGCCATGGAACAAATCACGGTGTCTTCAAAGGGCCAGATTGCAATTCCCAAAACCGTTCGGGACGCCTTAAACCTCTCTGAAGGCACCAAGCTGACTCTCGAGGTCCGGGGGCAGGAAATTGTGCTATCGAAAGAGCCTGCCTGGAGAAAGTTGTGGGGCGCGGGCGAAGGCCGCAATTTAATGAGTGCGTTTGCCGCTTTCAAGAAACACGAGCGTGAGCGTGAAGACTCGCGTTCTTGATTCTTGGGCCATTCTCGAATGGATAAGCGGACGACAGCCTGCCAGCGATTTTGTGGGAGAGCTTCTCACCAAAGGTGAACAGGGCCAAACCCGGCTTTTTATGAGCGCCATCAATGTGGGAGAAGTCTACTACTTTCTCCGGAAACAGCACAGCGAGAGACTTGCCGAATCCTGGCGTGAATCCTCGCAAACGCTGCCCGTCACCATTGAGGTGCCGACCATGGACGACATCTGGAGCGCCGCCTTGTTGAAGGGGCGCTTTCCAATTGCCTACGCTGATGGGTTCGCAGCGGCGCTGGCGCAGAAATACAACTGTCCGCTAGTCACGGGAGATCCGGAATTCCGGCGTGTGGATCAATTGGAACTGGATTGGATCGGAGTAGGCGACAGACCCAATCACAACAAGTGACATTGTCTTGCATTTTACTGGACAAGCACAAAAAGGAGAGTTTGTTTACCAAACGCCGAAGTCCTTGTTCATGTGGAACCGGCTTAAGACAACCTCGCCAATCTGAACTCGCGGCCTCGGATTTTCCCTTAAATTTTTATACGAGCATCGTAATATAAAAGCAGGGAGCATTCTGGACACTGTGGCCAAATACGCAGGGTGGGTAGCGGTGCTGATCTGCATGCTCCTTCTGACCTCCGTTCTGGACAATATTCCAGACTATCCGGAGCTGTTGAATCAGAGACAGGCGACAGCGATATCTATTCACTCCGGCGATCATCCTGGTTCCCCCGCTGTTCCGCTTAGCCCATTCACAAAGCACATCGCACTCGTCCAGCTTTCAATCACCAACCAGCTGATCGCGGATGTGGTTTTTCCTACTCCGCTTTCTTGTATTGTTGGGTCGCTTTGCCAAGCCGCCAATACCTCCCCACCCTTGGTTTAGCTCGGTTTGTTTTAGCTTTATTTGAAAAGCTTGGCGAATGCCCTTACCAATAATTGCGCCTTCAACTCCGTCTGAACGTCGCTAAGTGACTGGTACCACGTCATAGCTGGTCCATACCCGCATTCAGGTTCTCTGTTGAGCCGAGACTCTGTGTTTACGGGCAAGTAGTTCACTTCAATCCCTAAGTAGCTGATATAAACGAAGGACATAAACTAATGACCGTACACCTCGTAAATCCCAGTGACCTCTCTTTTGGCACTGCTGTTATCACGCCGCGGTGGCTTTATGTATTGGCAGCAGCCACCCCCGCCTCGTTCGGTGATCCTAATATCGTCGACGAAACGCTGGAGCAGCTAGATGCTGCCTGCATCCTGCCGGGTGACGTCGTGGGGATTGGAATTCACACCGGCAACGCCCTACGAGGCTATGAAGTAGGTAGAATTGCCCGCGAGAAAGGTGCATGGGTCGTCTTCGGCGGGATTCATGCCGGGTTGTATCCCGAAGAAGCTTTCGAATTAGGCGGCGCTCATTCCGTGGTGAAAGGTGATGGGGATGTGGTC
>JBJMGL010000230.1:0-8821 GCA_045807985.1 Bryobacteraceae bacterium | reverse complement strand
GCTGATCCACTCGCGTCCGTGGAGCTATCCGATGACGTGAGCACTTCCGATTCCTTGTGCTGACGCCAGTTCCAGCGAGCTAGTTTGAGGTGTACAACAGTGGAAATGGGCTTATTATCGTAGTCGCGGGCCTGGACTTTGAAAGCGCCGGTGCTGTCAGGTTCAAAAAAGTATCGGTCCGGTTGGACGTTGACGAGAAAACTGCCGTACGTGGCGGTAAGCCAGCCGGTGCCGGCGATTTCGCGGCCTGCCTGATCGGCTACATTCGCTTCAATTCGATAGCGATAATCGATGCTGTTGTCCGAAACAGCGGTGGGGATAGTAATGGTCAGTTTGCCGTCGGGGTCAAGTTTGCCTTCCGCTTGGCTGATCTGCTCTCCTGCTGCGTCGTCATAGGCGTCGTTGCCATCGCTATTCCCTTCGTTAGCGTCTTCGTCCGGTTCGTACCAAAGGGGATACCAATAGCGGCTACGGTAGATGGAGTATTTCACCTTTGCGTTGTTCACCGGCTCACCGAAGTAGTAACGCGCATCAATGGCAGCCTGTACCGACTCGCCTTCGAGGACGCGAGACTTCGCCGGTGTGACCCGTACTTCGTACTCAGGTTTTTTGTACTCCTGCACCTCGAAGTTGCCGCTCACCTGGCTTTCGCCGCTGCGTACTTCGATGTAGTAGTTGCCGAGAGATGCGGTTTTCACCAGCGCCAGATCATCGTGGATGATTCCGTTGGAGTTCGTGGTCAGGTCCTTTTGGTAGACCGCCTTTCCGTCCGGGTCCGTGATTTGCACCGATACGGATTGCTGCGCTGGAACGGAGTAGCCGACGGCCTGTTGGCTGCGTAAAATGCCCCGGAAGTGCATGGGGTCGCCGGGACGGAACAGGCCGGTCGGTATAGATCAGTCCCGTCAGGTTTCGTTCGCGGGCGCTGAATGACCAACTGGAAATGTTTGAGATCCCGATGTCTTTTCCGCGTGTGGCAATCACGTGCACGTCTTCTGGAGTTTTTTCCTTTACCGTCAAGTCAGCAAGCCCATCATTGTCTGTCTTGATCACTGTGGGGCTGCCATTTCGGACGACAGTAGCGATATCGGCGCTCCCAATCGGTTCGCCAGTTTCACGATCAACAAAGTAACTAAGAATGTGAGCGCGACCTGTTTTCGTGACCAGAACGGCGTCAGATACGACCAAAATTGTGTAAGCGCGCAACTGGCCGTAAACGGCTTCCACCAGGAACACGCCTTTTTCTTTCACGCGAATGGGAATTGTCTCTGAATCCCAACGGTTTTTCCCCGCGACTGGCTGCGTGAACGATAGGACTAATTGTTCCTGATTCAGCACCGGAGCTTGCGCGTAGTAAGTCTCCTTGGAGGGAGCTTTTGCTGTTGTTTCCTTTTTTGCGGGAAGTACGCTTGCGAGGTGTTTGCTTGGTGATTCGGTAAATTGGTTTCGCAAGTTGAGCCTGATATCACGGCGCAGTTCCCGCTTCCACTGGTGAATCCGCTCCAGGAGTGTTAGCTTGCTGCCGGGCCGGGGCGCGCGTCCGCCGAAGGAGTGCGGATCTTGCATTTGGCTCAGGAACCTCACTGGGTCTTGTGCGCGATAAACGCGCATCTGCACGGCTGGCACTTGCCAGCCGCTCAACATTACTTCCGGCTGGTCGCTTGAGGCGAAAGTACGATTGCTCGACAGCGAGAAATAAGGCTCGGCTTCGTTTTGGCAGGTAATGGGGGCAGCCAGGGCAAGCATAAACAGCACCCGCAGCGCGACGGCAGTGGAACCGCCGGACAGGATTCGTTTGATCCTCATGAAGCTGCCCGGAGAATGTTCCAGCGAAAGACACCCAGAAAATGCGGGTTCGTCCATTTAGGTTGCCATTGTGGATCAGGATAATTCAAAAGTTCTTCAAGTGGTCGTCTCCGGATTTCGCCCGCTTTAGTACCATCCGGGCCAGTATCGTAGACGACATAGTTTGCCTTTCCTTCCGTAATCTGGCTCGGGCCTAAAAAGATCATGCTGTGAAATGGGATGCGTTCCGTGGGCCTGCGATAGAAAAGTAAATCACCCGGACGGGCGCGTGTAATATCGCGGCTGATAAAGAACGTATTGAACTTTTGGAGCGTTTCCGCACTTGCAAACTGGCCGAACGTTGGATTGCTCAAATCGGACGAGGTAAACGGCCCGGCGCACAGACGGAAGAGATTTGCGCCTAGTGGTGTTTGCGGGTAGCTGTATTTCTCGACGGAGTTCATGGCGGGAATGAGCGGAAGGTGTGATGATCCGCACCAGCGGGCGTCGTGACGGCGCAGAGCCTCGCGATAGGCGTAGCGGAGCAGCGCGGAGCAGTCCACGATTTCAGTAGAGCGATCCGGGGCGGGCGTGAAGTACTGGATCTCAGCTAGAAAGGTAAACCAGCGGCGAAAAGTGAATTGATCGGCGGAATCGTCGAGCCGCAAAAAGTCCGGCGTGCCATCTCGAAATTTGTCAACGGTCGCGGGCTGAAGCTGAAGGGTAACGCCTGTGCGTGCGGAGCTTGCGCTTCCTGCCGTGATCGTCACTTCACCGGGAATAATGCCAGCTTTTACCCGCGTGCGCCAGCCGTTAGATGTGGGCTCGATTCTTCCCAAGTGGGCGGAATACGGGCTGCCGGATAGTTTCAATAAGGGTGGTTTGCTTGCCTTTACGCCTTGCGTTCGGTTGATGGTGAGGGTTGCTTGACTGTATCCGTCCGCCGGTAGCTCGGTGGGTTCTAAATGAAGTGCAATGTGCTGTGTTACCTGCTTTGGGGTACAAGATACGAGTAGCGTGATCGCTGCGGTGGTTGTTAAGATGCGTAACAGCAGAAATAAACAGCATCGCCGAGGCATTGAGGCTTCAAAATTATATCTAAGGGGGAGTGCCTAACCATGCAAGACGGATATTTCGAGAGGGATACCACGGAAAGATTTGAAGTTCTCATTGTCGAAAATGACCCTGCGGCTGCCCGCTTAACGAAAGAGGCCTTTCGCGAAGCAGGCATCACCGAAGGTGTGCGCTCGGTTCCCGACGGCGATGAGGCACTGGCGCTCCTCCGGCGGCAAGCTCAACATGCCAATGCTCCGCTGCCTGATATTGTTTTCCTTGACCTACACCTTCCTAAAAAGTCAGGGCTGGAAGTGCTGGCGGAGCTGAAGAGCAGTCCGAGACTCAAAGCGACGCCTGTCGTGGTTGTTTCAGGATCGGACGATCCCAGGGAAGTTCGAGAGGCTTACGAACTGCACGCGAACTGCTATATCCGTAAACCGAATGATCTGCACGAGTTTCTTAAATTCGTTGCAGTCTGTTACCAGTTCTGGGGAGCGGTTGTGACGCTGCCGCCAAAGGCTGAGTTTGCCAGCAGTGCCAGATAGATCAAAGTTACCGCAGCGGATTATTGGGCGGTAAGCACAGAGCAATCACTTGAAAGTCTGCTGCTGATTTGTGCGGTAACCGGCCGCCGCCTGGGACGGAAACTATCCCTTCCACGTACTCATAACCTTGCGGCAGCATCTTGCGCGTCCGGTTCCGAGTCGGTGTAAACGCGAAATTGCTCGGACATAACCGGCGCGTACCGGCCGCTGGATTTCATGCCGGCAAACCGGAACAGCTTTTCAGGATCATTAGGCCGGTAGAACACCTTGCCGCCGGTATCCTCGTATTTGAGGCATGGCTGCTGGCCCAGTGCCGAGGCGAATGCTATCGTCGTGTCCTCGTCCACCAGCGCCAGATATTTCCAGACGAGTTCGTCCATCTGTTGATAGCCGAATAGAATGGCCGAGTTATACTCTGCCTGCTCATCTTCCGAGGGTTTGTTCGTAAATGATTCCGGCTCCATATTGCGCCAGTACATGTGCTGGAAATGCGCCGTCGAATTGAGAAAGAAAGTGGAAAATCGTGGTTGATATTTGCGCCAGTAGCATCCGAAAACGTCCCACTGCAGGCGGTCAAGAATAATGGCGCGCTTCCATTTGTGCTTGCCTCCCTGCTCATTCATGAGCTGCTTGGCGATCACGCCCGCCATTTCGATGCTCATGCCGTGGGAAACCATGAAGGTGAGAAACTTCAGTTGAGCGGCCTTGGTGACGGGCATGCGGTCGCGCGTATGCTCTTGCACATTGGCGCGGACAAAATCAAAGAAGGCTTCAAATTCGCTGGGCGGGTAGGGCGTAATGCCGGTTGACCACGGATCGGGCAGGATAAAGCCCTGAATTGGTTTACGGAACGAAGCGTTCATGCTGCCGCAAATCCAGACGCGGTCGCCCTGTTCGCCGATTAGATCCCAGATGCGAGGCTTGTCGAGCTTGTGGCCGTCGCCGAGATCGAAAATGCCATGCTCGTCATAATTCAGGCCTGTATGAACCGTGACCCATTGAATCCAGGGTTCGAGGTAAGGAGCGCGCTCGGCGGCTTCAGTAACAAAGACTTGGGATTCCTGCCGCAGACGGGCAAAGTTGGGCAGATGTCCCTCCGCGATAAAGCGATCCATCAGCGCGGGGCTTAACTCAATTAAGTTCTAGCTGGATTATCTTATTGGCCATCGGTGCTTTCGATGAGAGAATTATTTTGACTTTAGCGCAAATATTGGCCAAAAGCTGTCATTAACGCTCGTGAAATTGGGGGCACTCTCATAACCATCTCGCAAACTATATTCCCCAAGAGATAACTTGTAAACGACCATTGATCGGTTTGAAAAGCATGAATTACCTTGTGCTTGTCGCGCCCGAGGCAAAAGTTTTTTTCGACTTCGATATAAGAGAAGGGATATGGAAAACGCGAATTGCGATATCGGCCTAATTGGTCTGGCGGTCATGGGGCAGAATCTTGTCCTGAATATGAACGACTGTGGCTACAAAGTAGCCGTATTTAATCGAACCGTGTCTAAGGTTGACGAGTTCGTTGAAAATGAGGCCAAAGGGACGCAGGTCGTTGGCGCTCACTCCCTTGAGGAACTGGTTCAGTTGCTGAAAAGGCCACGCCGCGTGATGTTGATGGTCAAGGCCGGTGACACGGTGGATCAGATGATCGACCAGATTGTTCCTCATCTCGAAAAGGGCGACATCATTATCGACGGCGGCAACTCGCATTTCCCGGATAGCAACCGCCGCACGAAGCAATTGAAAGAGAAGGGCATTTTGTTTATCGGAACGGGCGTGTCGGGCGGAGAAGAAGGTGCCCGCAAAGGACCGTCCATTATGCCGGGCGGAAATCAGGAAGCATGGCCGTACGTGAAAGACATTTTCCAGTCCATTGCGGCCAAGGTGGAGGACGGCTCCCCTTGCTGCGAGTGGGTAGGCGAGGACGGAGCCGGGCATTACGTGAAGATGGTGCATAACGGCATCGAGTACGGCGATATGCAGCTTATTTGCGAAGCTTATCAGCTTTTGAAAGAGGGCTTGGGACTCACGGCCGATGAGCTGCACGAGGTTTTCGCGGACTGGAACAAAGGCGAGCTTGACAGCTTTCTGATCGAAATCACAGCGGAGATTCTGGCGAAAAAGGACGAGGAAGACGGCCGGCCGATGATCGACAAAATTCTCGATACGGCGGGTCAAAAGGGTACCGGTAAATGGACCGCCGTCAGTGCCCTGGACCTGGGGATGCCGGTAACGCTGATTGGTGAAGCCGTGTTTTCGCGGTGCTTGTCCGCGTTGAAAGATGAGCGGGTCGCTGCCTCTAAAGTTTTAAACGGACCGCAACATAAGACGGACAATATCGACCGTAAAATCTTTATTGAAGAGGTGCGGCGTGCTCTTTACTGTTCAAAAGTCATCTCTTACGCCCAAGGCTACATGCTGCTGCGCGAGGCTGGGAAGGAGCAAGGTTGGAACTTGAACATGGGCGGGATCGCGCTGATGTGGCGTGGCGGGTGTATCATTCGCAGTCATTTCCTGGGCGACATTAAGGCTGCTTACGACAAGAATCCGCAACTGACGAACTTGCTGCTGGATGAGTTCTTTAAAAAGATTCTGAATGATTATCAGAGCGCATGGCGTCATGCTGTTATCCATGCGATCGGGTTCGGCATACCAACTCCGGCGTTCTCGACAGCGCTGGCGTTTTTTGATGGATACCGCACGGCGCGGCTGCCTGCGAACCTGCTACAGGCGCAACGCGACTTTTTCGGTGCCCATACCTACGAGCGTGTGGATAAGCCACGCGGCCAGTACTTCCATACAAACTGGACGGGACGCGGGGGCAGGGTGTCTTCGGGCACTTACAACGCTTAGAAATTGGAAAAGGTGCAAGTTCGGTAACGACTGGAGAACAGATGAACTACGGCTTGAATATAAGGCAAGAAGGCGCGCTTGATTTCGTTTCCATTGGCGCATTAATTCACCGGTTAGATCCTGGAATCATCCCATTCCGCAAGGCCAAGGAGTGCCAGATCCACGTGAGCGGCGGCGAGTTTAACGTCGCTGCCAATCTATCCAACTGTTTTGGCATGAAGACCGGAATGGCGACGGCCATGGTGGATTACCCGATTGGTGATCTGGTGGCCGAGCAGGTTCGCGCGATGGGCGTCCAGCCTTTCTACAAGCGCTTCCAGCATGACGGTGTGGCGGGTCCGAACATTGCCACTGTTTACAGTGACCGCGGTCAAGGTCCGCGTGCTCCTGTTGTGTTTTACAACCGCAGCAATGAGGCAGGAGCGCTCCTGAAGCCCGGTGATTTCGACTGGAAATCCATCTTCGCGGGCGGTGTGCGCTGGTTTCATAGCGGCGGGATCTTCGCGGCTTTATCGCCAACCACATCAGCCGTGATTGTGGAAGGCATGCAGGCGGCGAAAGAGGCCGGGGCGATTATTTCCTTCGATTTAAACTACCGCGCCAAGTTATGGAATGTGCTGGGCGGACCGGAGAAAGCGGTGGAGACGCTTGCCGGGATTGTGAAGTACGTCGATGTCCTAGTGGGTAACGAGGAAGATTTGCAGATGGGATTGGGCATTCCGGGGCCGGAAGTAGCAGCTAAATCAAAACTCGATCCCAGCGCGTTCTTCGGCATGATGGATCAGGTTCGCGGGAAAGTGCCGCAGATCAAGGTTGTAGCCACCACTTTGCGGGAGGTGCATTCAACGAACCGCCATAGCTGGAGCGCCGTGGCGTGGATCAACGGCACTACCCACCAAGCGCCGACCATAGAGCTTGATGTGTACGACCGCGTTGGCGGCGGTGACGGCTATGCCGCCGGTTTCTTCTATGGTTTGCTGACGGGAGCTTCAGAAGAGGAGGCGGTACGGCTTGGCTGGGCGCATGGAGCGCTCCTGACTTCGTTCCCTGGTGATACAACGATGGCGACGCTCGATCAGGTGCGCCAGATTGCCAAGGGCGGTTCCGCGCGTATTCAGCGTTAACCCTGTTTCATCAGAGTTGTAGTCCCTCTGTCCGAGAGAGGACACTTTTCGTGCTCGAAAGTCCGATGTTATGATCTAGGCAGAAAGTACCAATCTACATGCGGACGCGTATTCGATCTCGCGTTTCCTCTCTCGGCGTCCGATCTCGTACGGGATCGATTCGCTGGTCCTTTGCGAGAATAATCTTATTAACCAGCCTCGTTCTGAGTGCGACTGCTTTTGCTTACCAGGGTGGTAAGTCGGAGGACGCGCCAAAAAACAGTAAAGCTGCTGCCGACTCAAAATCTGTCGACCTGCGCGTGAATAAGACGCTGGTTCTGATTAACGTAACTGTCACCGACCCGCTCAATCGTTTTGTGACAGGACTGGAAAAGGAACACTTCCGCCTCTTTGAGGACAAAACAGAGCAGCAGATTAGCGAATTTTCAAGTGAAGATGCGCCAATTTCCATCGGTCTGGTTTTTGATACCAGCGGCAGCATGGGGTCGAAGCTACAGAAATCCCGGCAAGCGGCAGCTGAGTTCTTCAAAACATCAAACCCAGCGGATGAATTTTTCCTGGTGCAATTTAATGATCGGCCAGAACTGGCCGTTCCTTTTACTACGGATACCGACAAGATCCAGAGCACATTGACCTTCACGCAGTCAAAAGGGCGCACAGCGCTGCTCGATAGCGTGTATTTGGCTATGCACGAGATGAAAAAGGCGCACAACCCGCGTAAGGCGCTTTTGATTATCTCTGATGGCGGCGATAACAGCAGCCGATACACTGAAACGGAAATCAAGAATGCCGTTCGTGAAGCCGATGTTCAGATTTTTGCAATTGGCATCTTTGAAATGATGGGTGGCCGTGGACGCACGCCAGAAGAAGCAGCCGGTCCCGGACTGCTGAATGAGCTTGCTGAGCAAACTGGCGGACGGGAGTACGCAGTCGATAATGTGGCGGAGTTGCCCGATATTGCCGCTAAAATCGGTATTGAGCTTCGTAATGAGTACATTCTCGGCTATACTCCGAAGAATCGCGAACGCGACGGCAAGTACCGCAAGGTACAAGTCAAGCTGAACCAGCCGCGAGGGCTGCCGCCGTTAAAAGCTTTCTTCCGTCTTGGATATTATGCGCCGACTCAGTAGCAGCTTGAGAATTGCAGCAGCCTCTAAACTTAGCAAGTTGTTTGTTCTACTTGCCTGCTTGTCTTGGCTATGGACCGCTTCCGCGCAGTTTCGTTCCGATACTCGCTTGGTAGTGCTGCACGCCAGCGTCAATGATAGAAAAGGCAAGCTGCTGACGAATCTCGAACGGAACGCTTTCAAAGTTTTTGAGAATGGTCAGCCACAGGCCGTTAAAGTCTTCCGGCGGGAAGATGTCCCTGTTTCGCTAGGCATCATCATTGATGACAGCGGCAGCATGATGAATAAACGCGCACGGGTGGAGGCGGCCGCGCTAGCGATGGTGCGC
>JBJMGL010000229.1:0-14407 GCA_045807985.1 Bryobacteraceae bacterium | reverse complement strand
TTTGCAAATGACACCATTCCGGCATCACGCTTCGATCCGCTGGCTGCCAGAATCGTTGCGTTATATCCCGATCCGCAGACCGGCACGCTCGTCAACAACTTCATCGCAAATCCGCAGAAGCTAAGTAATCTTGACCGCGGTCGGTCGCGGCATTCGGGATGCCGGTACTTTCCAAGCTCTGCTCAGAGAAGGTTTGATCGATATCGTGCGCCCCGAACTGGCGTTCTTCGGGATTACCGGCGTTAAGCGGATCGCCGCTCTGGCGGAGCCATACTATGTGGCTGTTGCGCCGCATCATGAGGGCGGTCCGGTCGCTACTGCCGCAGCGCTTCATCTGGGGGCGAGCATACCGAATTTTTTCGCGCAGCACCTGCCGGTTCCGACCGGTCCCGAAGACCGGACCATGCGCTCCGAGATCGTCTCCCCCAACCTGGAAGCGGGACACAACGGGTTTCTCGAACTGCCGAAAGACCCCGGCCTCGGCATCACGGTCAACGAATCCGCTCTGGAGAAATATCATGCGGCGTAGGAACTTTCTGGCGCTCGGATCGACGGGGCTCGCGCTGGCGAACCCTGCAAGGCACCGCAGTGTCGAGACGAATGGGTGCGGCTGCTCGTTCCTTCCGCAAGCCGCGCCGTCCGGCTCCGACGCATTCGCCGATATCGGCTCGGGCCTGAAGATTACCGGCTTGAAGGTGTTTGGCGTGTCGCTTACACCAACTTCAGACCGGCCTTATGTGTTCGTAAAGCTGGAAACCAATCAGGGACTTGTGGGCTGGGGCGAGGGCACGCTCGAAGGGAAAGCGAGCGCGGTAATGGCTTGTGTCAACGACTTCCGGGATTTCCTGATTGGTGCCGACCCGATGCAAGTCGAGCACATCTGGCAATCGATGTACGTGCATTCGTTTTATCGCGCAGGTCCGGTAATCGGGTCGGCTGTTTCAGGCATCGATCAGGCGCTATGGGACATTCGCGGCAAAGCCTTGGGAATGCCTGTTTACAAGCTCTTGGGTGGTCCATTCGATCCGCGCGGCGTGCGGGGCTATTACCATGTTGATGGCGCGAACCGGGAGCGCCTGGCTCAAATTCGCGAGACGGCGCTCGCGCAGGGACTCTCGTGTTTCAAATCCGGCATTCCCGGCTATTACGAATGGATCGAGCGGCGCTCGAAGATTGAAGCGGCGATCAAATCGATCCAGATGCAGAGGGAAGTCCTCGGGCCGGATATCGACATTGCCATCGATTTCCACGCCAAGACCAGCCCCAGCGTGGCATCCATTATCGTCAAAGAGGTGGAGCCGCTCAATCTGCTGTTCATCGAGGAACCGTGCCCGCCGGAGAACGTGCAGGCTATGGCAAAGATCTCCCGCCGCTCGACAACGCCGATTGCCACCGGTGAGCGCCTGATTGCCTCCTACGGTTGCCGCGAGTTGATCGAGATGGGCGTAGTTGACATTCTGCAGACGGATATCAACCACGTTGGCGGTATCAGCGGCCTGTGGAAAGTGGCAGCAGCTGCTGCCGTTTCCTCGATCTCGATGGCGCCACACGCCTGCGAAGGACCTATTGGAGGGTTGGCCACGATTCACGTCGATGCGGCCATGCCCAACTTCGTCGTCCAGGAGATCTGCGGCCAGGTAAAGCCGAACGCCGCTGACAAGGTGTGGGAAGAGTGGTTTGGGTTTCCCGCGATGCGCATGGTGAACGGCCGCTTCCCGCTTTCCGAGAAGCCCGGACTCGGATTCGAGCTATCGGAGGCGAGTCTGGCCAAGTTCCCGTTCGGCGGAACGCGTCCGATGGCGCGCGTTTTCCACGAGGACGGTTCGGTCGCGGAATGGTAGCGACTCAAAGCCGTATCATCTAAGCGTCTTGAGATACTGCCGCCAACTGCCAAGCTGGGTGATTTCGGGCATACCGGCAGTCGCATAGGGTTCGCAAAGAAAGCCCTTGATGCGCTCTCCATCCGCTAATTCACAAGTGCCAATAGACAAGGGAGGCGGCACTGCGGCAACGAAACTGCCGAACTGCCATTCAGGCACTAACCAGATTTCAATCTCGATTCCGGGTCCGGCGAAACCAGGAACACGAATTAAGCCGGGTTTGGCCGGACTCGTGTTCGTTAAGGCGAAGCACTGGTAATCACGCGCTGTTTTTGTTGTTCGCAGAAGTTTTGCGCCCCTGTCTCGCAGTTGATAGTTGAGCGGCTGACCCGAGAGATGAGCGCCTACTACGCCCAATGCCACCCATCCGCTTATTGTCGGAGAATATGTCAACACAGCTTCCGGAGTCTTAGCGACGTTATTGCCGCTAAAAGGGACGCGAACGTGTTGGATGTGGTCCGCGAAGGCCAGAAGGCTATGTTCGCTGAACGCGGGACCAATCGCCGTTACCCCGAATGGTAAGCCGCTCGCCGCGAGACCGGCAGGTACGGCCACGCCGCAAAGATCAAGCAGATTTAAGAAGTTGGTATAGTAGCCGAGATTTGAATTCAGCTTGACGGGATCACAGCGAACTTCCTCAATCGTGTAGGTAGTAGGCGCGGTAGGCAGCAGGAGAATGTCAATATCGTTCCAAATCTTGGCGGTTTGCTGCGCCAGCGCTTTAAGGCGGTATTGCGCTTCGTATGCCTGCGTGGCGGTGAACCTTTCGGAAGCCAAAATGATTGATTCGACAACGGGGTCCACTCCGTCACGATGAGCTTTGATAAATTCGCCAACGGCAACAAAACGTTCAGCAATATAGGGACCTTCGTATAGGAGTTCAGCGGTTTTCTGAAACGGGGTGAAGTCAATTTCGACGGCAGTGCAACCGCCGTTCGCAAGAAACGAGATGGTTTCCTTGTATAACCGCTCATACTCTTTATTCCCGAAAAACTCAAGCTGATTTTGCCTTGGAACTCCGAGGCGTGGACGCGTGGAAACAGGGAGTGGCGACCAAGCGCGGCTAAATGGATCAGCCGGATCTACCGCCCTTGTTGTGTCAAACACAGTACTGGCGTCAGCGCACGATAGTGCAAAAATCGACACGCAGTCGAGAGAACGGCAGGCGGGTACAACACCCGAAACGCTTAATACTCCGCGAGATGGCTTCAGGCCAACGATGTTGTTAAAGGCAGCAGGAACACGGCCCGAACCCGCCGTATCTGTTCCCAGCGCAAACGTCACTAAACCGCTTGCGACCGAAACAGCAGAACCTGAACTTGAGCCACCGGAAATGTAATGAGCGTCAAACACAGAGGAACAGGCACCATACGGAGAACGAGTTCCCACCAAGCCAGTCGCAAACTGGTCCATATTCGTTTTGCCGATCAGCAGCGCACCGGCGCTTTGCAGTTTTTGGACCACAAATGAGGTTTGGCCAGGCGTGTACGCATAAGCCGGACAACCAGCCGTTGTTGGCAGGCCAGCCACGTCAATGTTGTCCTTCACCGCAAAGGGAATGCCGTATAAAGGCAATTGCGAGGAGGCAGAACTTAAAGCTTTGGCGCGAGCAAGCGCCTCGGCACGAGGAACGGCTGTAATCCAAACCGGATGTAAAGGCGCTGACTCGATGCGGTCATAGATGGCGTTCAGAAGTTTTTCGGGCGTGAGCGCACCGGATTGATAGAGCATCCGGAGATTGCTAATTGAAAGGTCAATGGTTAACGGCAAGTTACGCTCCGGTACGATAGATCAGTAATGGCTGACCACTTGTCACCAATGAGCCAGCTTGACAAAGAACTTCCACGACCTCGCCCGCGTGCGGTGCATGGACGGCGATCTCCATTTTCATTGCTTCCAGAATAAAGACACGCTGCCCCGCCTCCACAGTATTGCCGGTTTGCGCTTGCACGCGCCAAACCGACGCTGTCGTGGGAGAGCACAGAAGGGAACAGCCAGCCGGTATTGATCGTTCGGCGGTAACGGGCACGGCTGCGTCTTCTTCCGGTGCCACGCTAAACTCGCCGCGCGCGGCCCAGCGGCGCCGTTCTTCCGCAAAGGCTTCCTGTTGCGTTTTGCGGAAGGCAGCCGCTTCCGTTCTGATAGTGTTCAGAAATTGATGGTAGCCGTGCAATTGAAATTCTGCGAGCTCGACCTTCAATTCGAAACGGCCCAACGGAAACTGCTGGCGCATTTTCAATAGCTCCTCTGCGGCAACAGGGTAAAACCGGATTTGATCGAAGAAGCGAAGCAGCCAGGGTTTACCGGATTCAAAGTTCCTGGTGGAACGATAGGTGTTCCACATTTGCACGGTGCGGCCCACGAACTGATAGCCACCCGGCCCCTCCATGCCGTACACACATAGATAGGCTCCGCCAATGCCGACGGCGTTTTCCGGCGTCCAGGTGCGTGCCGGATTGTATTTCGTAGTAACCAAACGGTGACGCGGGTCCAGCGGCGTCGCCACGGGCGCGCCCAGGTAAACATCGCCCAGGCCAAGCACTAGGTAGTTGGCATCGAAAACGATGCGGTGCACGTCATCAATGGAGCTTAGGCCGTTTATTCTGCGTATGAATTCGAGATTGCTCGGACACCAGGGCGCATCCGGGCGGACAGAAGTCATGTAGCGCTCGACAGCCAGGCGCGTGGCGGGATCGTCCCAGGAAAGCGGCAGGTGAACAATGCGCGACGGAATGGTTACGTCATCCGTCTCCGAAAGCTGCGCCGCGAGTTGCGCCGTTAGATCAAGCAGTTTTTTCCGGCTTAACTGGCGCGTATCGTAGTGAATCTGAAGGGAGCGGATGCCGGGCGTAAGGTCGATGATGCCGTTTAGGGCAACTGATTCCAAAGCTTGCATCAGGGCATAAACGCGGAAGCGAAGATTGAGATCCAGCACCGGCTCACCGAACTCAATCAGCAGATAGCGATCACCTGATGCGCGGACCACGATCTGCGAAGAAGGCAACTGCTGAAGAAGCGCAGGCTCGCCTTTATCCGGACCAAGCACCGGGGTGGTTGCTGCCAATGAATCCACATACTTATCCATCAACACGCTGAAGCGGAGCGCCTCTTCTTCCGTCATCCGAACAAACTGTACCGAATCTCCAGGACTGAGCTGCCCCACCTTCCACCGTTCGGCTTCCACGACAACCGCCGGACAAACAAATCCGCCGAGACTGGGGCCATCGGGGCCGAGAATGATCGGCATGTCACCGGTGAAATCAATAGCGCCAACCGCGTATGCAGTGTCATGAACGTTGGAGGGGTGCAGCCCGGCATCACCGCCGTCTTCTCTCGCCCAACGCGGCTTCGGACCGATCAAGCGGACACCCGTCCGGCTGCTGTTATGGTGGACGCGCCATGTCGAGCCAAAGAATGTCTCAACATCTCCGTCGGTCAGAAAATCAGGCGAACCATGAGGACCGTACAGCACACCGATTTTCCAATCATGGGTTAGTAGCGGAGGTTGGTGAACGGAAGTCTGACTGCGGGGTGCATTTGCAAATAGAGACTTGATTGTCAGATAATCACCGGCACGCAAGGCGCGGCCCGCATGGCCTCCGAAGTTGCCGAGCGTAAACGTCGTTGTGCTTCCCAGGTATGGAGGCACGTCGAAACCGCCTTCCACGGCGATGTAAGCGCGCGCTCCTGGACCGGCTATGCTCCCCAACGTCAGTTTGTCGCCAGCGTTGACAGCCCAGGAGGTCCAGAGTGGAACGGGCTTGCCGTTCATATGCGGCTGCATATCGGCTCCGGTGATCGCGATGCGCGCGGCCGTCAGGAATTCCAATACTGGGCCAGATAAAGTGCATTCGAGCGCTGGGGATTTTTCTTCGTTTCCCAAAATCCGATTGGCTAAACGGAGAGAGAGCGAGTCCATGGGGCCGGAGGGTGGGACGCCGACAGCCCAATAACCAAGCCTCCCAGGATGTTCCTGAATCGTTGTAAGAACTCCCGGCTCCCATATTCTGACCTTGTGGGAAGCGTAAGTAAACCCGTCGAGAAAGCGGGTTGTGATATGGCCCGAAACAAATTCAGGATGCAAGGCCACAGCCCGCAAGAATTCCAGATTCGTTTCCAGCCCGCTGACGGAGGTTTGCGACAAAGCTTTTTGCAATGCGCTGACTGCTCCGGCGCGATCCTGTCCCTTGCAGATAATCTTGGCAAGCAGCGGATCATAGTAAGGGCTAATCTCCGAGCCCGTTTCGATCCACGTATCGCAACGTGTATCAGACGGCGGAATAAATTCCGTGATGCGCCCGCTCGAGGGTCCGAAATTTTCCAGAGGATTTTCCGCGTAAAGACGGACCTGTACCGAAGCGCCCTGTGGACTCAAGCGAACGCTGCCGAGGGGCGGCATCTCACCGGCGCCAAGCCGAACCATCCATTCGACAAGATCGACACCCCAAACTTCTTCGGTAACGCCGTGCTCTACTTGCAGGCGCGAATTGACTTCAAGAAAATAAAAATTTTCCGTTTCGGTGTCGTAAAGAAACTCGACAGTTCCCGCTGAGCGGTACTGCACGGATTGCATGAGCGTCACGGCAACTTGGTGAAGATGCTGACGGACTTCGTCGCGCAAGTGGGGCGCGGGCGTTTCCTCCACTACTTTTTGGTTGCGGCGCTGCACGGAGCAATCGCGTTCGCCCAATGCAATCACATTTCCGTGCCCGTCACCAAAGATCTGAACCTCAATATGCCTTGCCCTGGCAATGAACTTTTCCAGAAAAATACCGGAGCCTTTGAAGTGCGTCTCACTGAGGCGGGAGACCCCTTCAAAACCTTCCTGTAGTTCCTCTTCGGAGTTGCAGCGGCGCATGCCGATACCGCCGCCCCCGCCGGCGCTTTTCAGCATGACTGGATAACCGATGCGCCTGGCATGGGTTACCGCATCGGACAGGTCACGAAGGAGGTCCGTTCCGGGGAGAATCGGCACGCCGCAAGCAACCGCAAGATCCCGGGCTGTATTCTTCAGGCCAAAGTCACGGATCTGAGGGGGTGTCGGACCGAGAAAAATAAGATCGGCTGCTTCACAATCCTCGGCGAACTGGCTATTTTCACTCAGAAAACCATAGCCGGGGTGAACCGCTTCAGCACCGGTAATTAGGGCTGCTTGCAGAATACGCCCACCATTCAGGTAACTTTCTCCCGCTGGTGCTGGGCCCACACAAACCGCCCTATCTGCGGCTCCCACGTGTAGAGATCCGGCATCAGCTTCCGAGTAAATGGCAACCGATTCGATTCCGAGTTTTCGCAATGTGCGTATGATGCGGCAGGCAATCGCGCCGCGATTTGCAATCAGGACCCGCTTAAACAAATTGCCGGTTTCCCTTTTCCCAGATCAGAAGCCGGACGGGCGTCGGATTGTAAGCGTTGCAAGGATTGTTCAATTGAGGGCAATTACTGATCAACGCAAGCACATTCATCTCCGTGCGCATCTCGACGTATTTGCCCGCTTCCGAAATGCCATCGGCAAAAGTCAGTTTGCCTTCCGGCGTAACCGGAACATTCATGAAAAAATTGATGTTGCTGCCAATGTCGTGCTTAGTGAGGCCATATTCGGAGTTGATGATGGCGCGAAGAAAACTCTGTCGGCACGCATGCATGTAGCGTTTTTCCAACGCATATCGAACGGTGTTGCTTTCCGTGGAACAAGCGCCGCCCAGAGTATCGTGACGGCCGCAGGTATCGTCCGTGATCGTCAGCATGGGCCGCGCCAGATTCGAACGTAGCGTGCTGCCGGTCGTTAGATAAATATTCTTTTGTCCGGTAATGGTATCGGTTGCGCTGTACCGCTCGCTAGGGTTGTCGGCATTGTAGAAAAACGTGTCAACCGCTTGATTGCCGCATAGATCCACGATCCGGAAAATCTGTCCGGCTTCTACGCGATGAATCCAGGGCTCGCCGGCTTCCAGCGTGAAATCATAAATGGCGCGATTCAAATCCAACATGGTGCAAATTCTTTCTACAGGAAATAACGCTCCGTATTAATAAACCCGCGCTCATTTTCCGGCCTGAAGGTCCGGCAGAAATCATCGGCTGCCGGCGGCGGAACACGACGCACTGAAACTGTTACGGAATGCGGCTGATAAGCAGGATTGGGATCAAGCGGATGCTGGCAGGTGTCAAGAACAACCAACACATTCATCTCCGCTCGAAGTTCGACGTAATACCCAGGCTGTGAATGGTTCTCAACGTAGTCTAATGAGCCGTCATCACCGACCACGACCTTGCTGAAAAAATTCACATTGGCGGGCAAGTCGCGGATGCTGAGCCCGAACTTTTCCAGTTCGATCAGGAAATTATCACGAGAGTTCCGATAAAAATCATTCCGCGCCTGTTGATAGCGAACATCACCATACTTCTCCCGCGTGGCTTCTGCCGTTAAATGTCCGCAGAGGGGGTCATGCCAACCGCAGGTGTCATGCGTAATCGAGCAAAAAACCCGGCCCATATCCGAATACAGAACAAAACCCTTTGTGAGATGAGCCGTGTGCTGCGCCTTCAAGGTATCGGGCATGTTATAGCGCTCGGATGGAATTTCGAAATTGAGAAGCAGCGCACCCACATTAGCGCCGCCTTCCACGTCCGTGATCCGCAGTGCGGTACCGCGTTTCAACACGTGGGACCAGGCGCTGCCGCCGCGGATATACTCTTCCCATAAAACAATAGGCCCCTGCGAAGGTGGTTCGCCTGTCATGACTTTCTCCTTTAATCTGTAAAGTTTTGACCCACGACAGGGTGGTTGGTCAAGGATAAAAATTCGGAAATGCAAGCCGATCAGAAGCGGCAGGGAGGAGGGCCACAGCAAACGTCCATGGCGGCTAAACGCAGGAGTACGCGCAAAGAAATCTTCCGGGTCTGGTCCGAGCCCGATCCGTTACGCATACGATCAATCATGACAGACCCGCTAAACGCACACAAGAGCGAAAAGTTTTTATATCGCTAAACGGCCGCTGTTTGTTATACTTGAAGCCTAAATCCCTGGCCACGTGTGCCTCTTCCGCAGTGTTGCGGCTGATGATTTTGCGTGGCTAAACACTTTCTTCTCACCCTTATTGCGGTTTTCCTTTTGCTTCCGGCATTTGCCTGGGCGCAGAAGCCTGTCTTTACTATTGGCTGGTCCATTTATGTCGGCTGGGACCCGTACCAATACATGGCTAAGTCCGGCCTGTTGCGGAAATGGGGGGACAAGTATGGCGTAACGATCAAAGTTCAGCGGTTCGATTACGCTCCCTCTATTGATGCATTCACTTCCAAGAACGTGGATGCATGCACCATGACAAACATGGAAGCGTTGGACCTTCCGGCGGCATCCGGCATCGATACGACCGCCATCATCATTGGCGACTATTCCAACGGAAATGACGCCCTGATGGCGCGCGACGGCAACACCATCAAGTCTTTGGCCGGCAAAAAGGTTTTACTGGTCGAAAAAACGGTTTCGCAATATCTGCTGGAACGCGCTTTCGTTCTGAACAACCTGGAAGATCAGTTACGCAAGCTCAAATTGGTGAACACCTCGGATGGGAGCATTGTCGCTGCCTTTATGAACGATTCTTCGCAAGCGGCTGTTGCCACATGGAAGCCTTTGGTCTCGCAAATTCAAAAGATGAAAAGCGTGGCCACGCTTTTTGATTCGTCAAAAATACCCGGCGAGATTCTCGATTTACTCGTGGTTCGGACGGAAGTATTGAACAGGCCGGACGGCAGCGGGCAGAAGTTCGCGAAGGCCATTGTGGGCGCATGGTACGAGATGCTGTCCCAAATGAGTACCGGCAATGACAAAGTACTGGGAGCAATCGCGGCAGTTTCCGAGGACACTTTAGGTTCCTACAAGGAGCAACTCAGCACCACCCACATGCTGTACAAGCCGCAAGAGGCGGCGGACATGGCAACTTCGGCGGCTTTGAAAGACAAAATGAAGCTGGTACGCCAGTTTTGTTTTACGCATGGTCTTCTGGGGAGCGGAACGAAGTCGGCGGAGGATGTAGCGATTAAATTTCCGGATGGCAGCGCGAGCGGCAAGCCCGACCGGGTTCACTTACGATTCGATGCCACCTATATGCAGCTTGCCGCAGGAGGAAAACTGTAAATGCTACGGATCTTTGCCGTACCAAACCGCCATCTATTCTGGATTTTTTCCTGGACCCTTTTTGCGCTCGGCGTTCTTCTCTATCTCCGCACAGCGCACACCCGTCATTTGGAAAATGCGGAAGACAGGATCGTGCCGACGATTCAGCAATTATCGGCTGGCTTTATCCATGCCGCGCTGACGCCCGCGGAAGAAGATGACACCAGCGATCTCGGTGATCATCCCTCGCTGATCCAGCAACTTACGCATAGCATGCTTTGGAAGGATACAGCGGCCAGCGGCAAGCGTTTTTTGATCAGCTTGGCGCTGATGCTTCCAGCCGTGTTTCTTGGCTTGCAGATGGGAGCGTTTCCTTGGATCAAGTGTTTCTTTGGCCGGTTTGTGCTGTTTTTTGACAAGATCGTCGCGCTTTCCATTTTGCCGATCCTGTTCATTGCGTTCGGAATCGGGGAGTTCGCCAAAGTCATGCTGATTGTGATCGGTGTCGCGCCGACGATTATCATGGATTCGCTAAACCTGACAAAATCCGTTCCTCCCGAGCAGGTCATACGAGGGTTCACCCTGGGCGCGGGCGACTTGGGCGTGACCTATCGCGTCCTGCTGCCGCAAATCTGGCCACGGGTGTTGAACAGCATCCGACTCAACCTGAAAGCGATTATGTTATTTCTCTTCGCCGGCGAGATGATCGCCTCGCAAGACGGTCTCGCTTATCGCATTGCCCTCATGCAGCGGCACATGGGCATGGATGTCATTATTCCGTATGTCCTTTGGACAGCGCTGCTGCTGTTTTCCATCGACTTCGCCCTGCGGCTCCTGATTCGTCTCACTAATCCCTGGTTCCAGGAGGTTTAGCGCCATGCCACTCATTTCCCTGCATAACATCGATGTGGAGTTTCCGCTCAAACAGGGCGGAAGTCATAGAGTATTCTCCGAGTTAAACCTTGAGATTGGGGAAGGTGAATTCGTATCGGTCATCGGGCAGACAGGCTGCGGCAAATCAACTCTATTGCGCCTGCTGCTAGGGTCGGAGCGCCCTCAGAACGGGCGTGTTGTCGTGGACGGTGTGCCAGTTCTACAGCCAAACCGGGATCGCGGCTATGTTCCGCAGAAATATTCGCTGTTTCCCGACAAAACGGTGATTCAGAACATTGCTTTCGGCCCGATCGCGGAGAGCTTTACCTTGCACCGGCTGTGCCTGCCTTCCTGGTGGAAACGCCGGAAGGAGATCTACGAAGAGGCTTTCAGCTATTTGCGGCGTGTCGGGCTGACGGATCGGGACGCCGGGAAATATCCTGATCAGTTATCGGGCGGCATGCAACAGCGCGTGGCGATTGCCCAATCGTTGATCATGTGTCCGAAGATCCTGTTGATGGATGAATCGTTCAGCGCCCTTGATCCGGCAACACGCACGGGAATGCAGCGTTTGATCCGGTCCATCTGGCAGGAAAGCGGAACGACGGTCGTATTCGTCACTCACAATCTGGCCGAGGCTGTTTATCTGGGCAGCCGAGTTCTGCTGATTGCAAAAGATCCCAAGCAGGAGCGCTCCCGTATTGCTGTGGACTTGCGCATTCCGGATTATGTGCGGCGCGCGGACGGCACGCCTAAGCAGGAAGCCTTGCAGCCCATCATGAGCCAGCTTGAATCCGCCGCGTTGGAGGATGCTCTGGAGGAGATGGCGGAGCTTGCGGGCTAGGGTCTTTCTTTCCGCTTAACGCATTTTCAATCGCAACAATTAGGTCCGGATCATCAGGCGCAACATCCGGTTCAAAGCGGGCCGTTAATTGACCCTTGCGGTCTACGACAAATTTGGTGAAGTTCCAATGCACATCTTCTTTGAGCTTTGGATTCGCTTCCTTTGTCAGATAGTGAAAGAGTGGTGTAATGTCGTCGCCCCGGACCGCGACTTTCGAGAAAAGGGGAAAGGTGACGCGGTAATTGGATTGGCAGAAAGCTTCAATTTTGGCTTCGCTGTCCGGCTCCTGCGCGCCAAAGTCGTTTGAAGGAAAGCCCAGCACCGCAAACCCGGAAGCTTTGTATTTATTGTAGAGCGCCTGCAATCCCTCGTATTGAGGCGTGAAGCTTGAATTGCTGGCTACATTCACGATCAGCAACACTTTTCCCTTGAATTGCTCAAAGGAAATCATCTTGCCTTTAATGTTAGGCAGATTGAATGCATAGAGGCTGATTTTGTTCGCTGTTTCCGCCGCCGCCAGAGCAGCCAAACACAGATAAAGGAGGGTGCGCCTGCTCACGTTCACCTATGCAATCAGGTCCGTAATCACGTTTCCGGCAACATCCGTTAGTCGGAAATCGCGACCGCTATACCGGTAAGTGAGCTTCAAGTGATCGATGCCAAGCAGGTAAAGAATCGTTGCATGGATGTCATGCACATGTACCGGCTTCTCAATGGCTTTCCAGCCGAAATCATCCGTGGCTCCGTACACAGTGCCCGCTTTTACGCCGCCGCCTGCCATCCAGATCGTAAAGCCATGCGGATTGTGGTCACGGCCCGCATGGGTTTGGCCACCATTGAAGCCGCTTCCGGTTTCCACTACGGGAGTGCGCCCGAATTCCGAGCCGCAAACAATCAGAGTTTCATCCAGCAAGCCTCGTGATTTAAGATCCTTCACCAGTGCGGCAAAGGGCTGATCGGAGTCGTGAGCGTTCTTGCGATGGAGCTGGATATCAAAATGGTGGTCCCACGGATCGCCCTTCGCGTAATAAACCTGGACCATGCGGACGCCGCGCTCCACTAGCCGGGCGGCCATCAGGCATCCTCGCGCTGTGCTTCCCTCACCATAGAGTTTCTGAACTGCCTCGCTCTCCTTCGTCACGTTAAAAACGTCGGGCGCTTCAGTCTGCATGTGATACGCCGTTTCCATGGACTGGATCGTGGCTTCCAACTGAGGATCTTTATCCTGCTCGTCCTGCATTTGCAAACGGTCAAGCTGTGAAACCAGGTCCAACTCTTTCCGTTGGCGCTGCATGTCGAACTTCTTGTTTTGAATGTTCGGGATCAGCTTCTCGGGATCGAATTTGCGCTCTTTATCATTGCTTGAGATATAGGTTCCCTGATGCACAGGCGGCAGAAATCCGGAACTCCAAAGCGGCGGCCCTACCGTTGTGGGCACTTCCGGACACAACACCACAAAGCCGGGAAGATTCTGGTTATCGGTTCCAAGACCATAAGTCAGCCACGAACCCATGGAAGGACGACCTGTTACATTCGCGCCCGAGTTCATCATAATGAGCGCGGGCTCGTGGTTCGGAATATCCGTGTAAACCGACCGGACAATGCAGAGATCATCCACAATGGAGCCAAGGTGCGGAAAGAGTTCACTGACTTCCGTGCCATTGTGACCGTATTTCTCAAACGTAAAGGGCGACTTCATCAAATTACCGACCTTGCGTTCATGCGATAAAGCGCCGCCCGGCATGGGCTGGCCATCGTACTTGGTTAACGCGGGTTTTGGATCGAAGCTGTCCACTTGCGATAAGCCGCCGTTCATGAACAGAAAAATAACCCGCTTCGCCTTTGGCTTAAAGTTGGGCTTGTCGATCAGCCAGGGCGCAGGGCCAACAGTATTGGCCGCTTTCGCAATAGATCCAGCAAGGCTGGCAAAACTGAGCATGCCGAAGCCGGCACCCATCCGGCAAAGTGCTTCCCGCCGTGTCACTGGTTGTCCTGGATTAGAATGTCGTCGCATTGGCATTGGTGGAGTCTCTTTATCAATAGATTGTTAATTCACGAATTCAAACTCGTTCGAACTCAACAGCACGCGAGCGTACTCTTTCCAGGCGGTTGACGGTTGACCCGTGATGGTTTCGCCTTTCAGATCAGGCGTGGTTCGGAGAAAATTCAAACCCAACTCCGCTTCTTTTGGTGTCGGAGCACGGCCATACAGGATGCGGTAAGCTTCCCGGATTCGCGTGTTGTCATCGCCCGATGAGTAAACGCGCCGGGCCACTTGCTCCGCTTGCTTATACACAAAGCTGCTGTTCATGAAATAAAGCCGCTGCAAGGGAACAATGGTGCTGAACCGCTGCTCGGCCGTAAAAGAAGGATTGGGGAAGTCAAACACCTGCAGGAAGTTGTTCATGCGAAAGCGGCTGATCTTGCAATAAACCGTGCGCCGCGTATTATCGTCGCTGAAATCCGTGGAAGGTCCGCCCACTTTCTTCAAGTCCAGAGAACCGGCGGCAAAAAGCACGGAGTCGCGGATTTGTTCGGCATCCAGCCGCTGGCGATTAAAACGCCAGTAGAGCCGGTTCGCTGGGTCCTTTTCGTCGTTTTCTTTGGAATCCTGGCTGGACAGCCGGTAGACCGAAGACAGCATGATTTCACGCTGTAATTTCTTGACTGACATGCCGTTTCCGACAAGGTAGTTGG
>JBJMGL010000228.1:0-8406 GCA_045807985.1 Bryobacteraceae bacterium | reverse complement strand
GCACGGCTTGAGCAACTGTGATTTCCGTGTTCGGCAGGGCCATGCTCAAGAGACCTTCGCAGGCGGCGGCGCGCAGCATAGGAACTGTGATAACTGCGGCAATAGCAGGCAACGTCTTGATGACGAAATGACCTTTGGAGTTTGGCATTGAAGGTCAGATCATAGCAATTTTTTAGCAACGCCCTGTTTCAATACAAAGCAGCTCATTGAGCAGCGCCAGTGATGTCGAGCAGTTCGATTTCAAAGATTAATGCCGCTCCGCCAGGGATGCCAGGGCGTCCCTGGTCGCCATAAGCCAGACTGGACGGGCAAACCAGCGACGCTTTGCCGCCGATTTTCATCAGTTGCAAACCTTCCGTCCAGCAAGGAACAACACGGTTGAGTGCAAATTGGGCGGGTTCATTGCGGCTGTAAGAGCTGTCGAACTCCGTTCCGTCCACAAGAGTGCCGCGATAGTTCACCTTCACGTTGTCGGTCGGCTTGGGTGATGCTCCCGTGCCGGGACGCAGTTCGCGATAGATTAGGCCGGATGGAGTTTTGACGGAGCCTGCTTCGGCGGCGGCTTTATCGAGATAGGCTTGCGAAGCGGCTTTCTGCTGTTCAGCGACGCGAGCAGCACGGGTTTGCGCAAGCGCCTGAATTTTGGGTCCCCAGGTTTTGAGATCAACAGCGGGTTTGCCTGCGGCGGAATCGGCCAGGGCCTGCTTGACCATGCTCAGTTCGGCTGGAGACAAGCCGAAAGGAGAGAGTGACTGATAAATGGAAAGCCCCAGGGCGTAAATCGTTTTTTCTTCGTCGGTCATAGGTTGTGGCGAGGGCGCTGGCGTAGTAGGAGCAGGCTTTGTCGTAGCTGATGATTTGGGAGCAGGTTTAACAGCTGCTGATCGGGCGGCAGAGGGCCGGGAGGGAGAATGCTGTCCGGCGGCTGCGGACTGGGCAGTAGCGATTGACGCTTCCGCAAGGGCAGCAGCGAACAAAAATATGGGCAGCTTACGCACGTGTTCAGGCTAACATTCAGTGCTGTTCATCCGCAGATCATACGATAGCTTTACCGGTGACGGTTCGCTTGCCGGTGCTGTAAAGGCGCTTGCAGGCGGTCTTCTTTCGTGGGCAGCCGACGTGGGACAAAGGCCTGAATCTCGGCGAGCTTTTCACGTTTCGCCAAATCTAATTCATAGTTCTTCTGAAGATTTAGCCAAAATTCCGGGCTGTTGCCGAACTACTGAGACAAACGAAGCGCTGTGTCGGCTGTGATCGCTCGCCGGCCCTTTACAATGGATTGGATTCGGTTTGCCAGCACACGCAGTTCTATGGCAAGAGCATTTGCCGATAGACCAAATAGCTGTAGAAACTCCTCATGGAGGATTTCACCTGGGGTGACTAATGGCTGCATGTCTTTCGGTGTTCCTATCAGCATAGGATGTAATCAATTGAAACATAGTACACGCTGCGTACAACGTCAAGCGTTTTATTACGGACATTTCGTTCAGGATGTAGCGCACCTTTAAAAAGCGAAGATCAAGGATCACTCCTGGGACAATGGAAGCGTGGCGGATACAAAGGTGTTGGACGAACGCAAGTTGAGCGGAAATGGAGCGCAGGGCACTGCGGCGTTGCCAGAGGCGGAACGAGAACATGACGCAAAGCTGGATCGGTTGGCTGAAGTCGCAGTGCGAGTGGGGCTTGGATTAGCCAAAGGACAGGAACTGGTGATGACTGCTCCGCTGGATGCACTGTCGTTAGCGCGCCGCATTACGGAGCATGCCTACAAGGCGGGTGCTTCGCTGGTAACGACCTTGTTCACCGATGAAGAGGCGACACTGATGCGCTTCCGCTACGCGCCGGATGAGAGTTTTGACCAGACAGCGGAGTGGCTGCAGACTGGCGTAGCAGCGGCGTATCGCAGCGGCGCGGCGCGGTTGGCAATTACGGGCGGAAATCCGGCGTTGCTGGCGAAAGAGGACCCGAGCAAGGTGGCGCGGGCGAATTTGGCTTTTTCTAAAGCGAGCAAGCCCGCCATGGAGCTGATTACGAAGCACGAAATTAACTGGACCATTGTTCCGTGCGCGACGCCAGCGTGGGCGCGTCTGGTTTTCCCGGATGAAACGGAAGAAGCGGCAGTCGCGCTTTTGTGGGATGCGATCTTTGCGGCGATACGGATTGATACGCCGGACCCGGTCGCGGCGTGGCAGACACATGCTGAAAACCTGGAGCGGCGAGTGCAATATCTCAATACCAAGCGTTATGCGGCGCTGCACTTCCGTGGACCGGGCACCGATTTACGCGTTGGTTTAGCCGATGACCATTTATGGCTGGGCGGCGGCGCGAGGGCGAAGAACGGTATCGAGTGCCAGCCTAATATGCCGACAGAGGAAGTGTTTACCACGCCGCACAAGGACCGCGTTGAAGGCACAGTGGTCAGCACCAAACCACTTTCGTATCAAGGCACCCTGATCGAGAACATCCGAGTGCGCTTCGAGGGCGGGCGCATTACGGAGGTTTCGGCGACGAAGGGCGAGTCCACGATTCAGCGCATGATTGAGACGGACGACGGCGCACGGCGGTTGGGTGAAGTGGCGCTGGTGCCGCACTCTTCTCCGATTGCAAAGAGCGGTCTGCTGTTCTGGAATACATTGTTTGACGAGAACGCGGCGAGTCACATCGCGCTCGGGCAGGCTTACAGCACATGCATTCGCAATGGCGATAGCTTAGATGAAACGGCACTGGCGAGGGTGGGCGCTAACAGCAGTCTCATTCATGTGGACTGGATGATTGGTTCGGGTGAGATGGACGTGGATGGAATTGCGGCGGATGGAGGCGCTGAGCCATTGATGCGGCAGGGAGAGTGGGCGTAGGAGAATGCTCCTCCTTATGCCCTGCTTTCCCTTTCAGTTATTCTCTCGATGTTCGCTACACTGAATCCTTCAGCAGTGAATGCACGGACAACTTATAGCGACGCGGGAGTGAATATCAATGAAGCGGATCGCGCCGTATCCTTGATTAAGCGACACGCCGCCAAAACACTGACTCCTGATGTCCTGACATCGATTGGCAGCTTTGGAGCAGGATTTGCCTTGAAGGGCTGGCGCAAGCCCGTGTTGATTAGTTCGGCGGACGGGGTTGGCACCAAGCTTAAAATCGCGTTCGCAACCGGGCGGCATGACACCGTTGGCGAAGATCTCGTGAACCACTGCGTGAATGATATTGCCGTGCAAGGGGCAACGCCGTTATTCTTTCTGGATTATTTTGCGGTTGGCAAACTCCAGGCCCAGGTCTGCGCCGACGTTGTGGCAGGAATCGCGCGCGGGTGCAAGAACAACGGTTGCGCCCTGATCGGCGGTGAAACAGCCGAAATGCCGGGCATGTATGCCGAAGGCGAGTACGATCTGGCGGGATTTATCGTGGGCGCGGTGGAACGTAAACGCCTCTTGACCGGCACGGAGATCAAGCCCGGTGATCTGTTGCTAGGTCTCCCTTCTCATGGTCTGCACACAAATGGTTATTCACTGGCGAGAAAAGTTTTGTTTGAAAAGAGAGGGTATGCGGCAGACACCCGTTTCCCTTCCCTGCCCGGAACGCTGGCGGACGAACTGCTGAAGGTGCATCGCTCTTATCTGAAACCGATTATGGCGTTGCACGACCTCAAACTGCTGAAAGGCGCGGCACACATCACGGGCGGTGGCCTTACCGATAATGTTCCGCGCGTGCTGCCGAAGGACTGCGCGGTGGAAGTTGATCCGGCGTCGTGGCCGAAGCAGCCGATTTTTGAGTTGCTGCGGGATCTCGGCGCGGTGCCGGAAGATGATTTCCGCCGCACATTTAATCTTGGCATTGGCATGGTGCTGGCAGTGTCGGCCAAAAAGCTCAAAGAAGTGTCGCGGGTGCTAAAGAAACTGCGCGAACCGTTTTATCGGATTGGGCAGGTGATTGCACGGAGCAAGTCGCAGCGCGGTTCCAGGGTTATTTATCTGTGAGTGATCGCCGGAGTTCCGCGAAGGCGCGGCTTGGGATTTTACTATCGGGCCGCGGCTCGAATTTTGAAGCCATCACCAGGAATGTATTAGGCGGCAAGTTGCCTTGTGAAATTGGGCTGGTGTTCTCCAACAAGCCGCAAGCAGCAGGTCTCCAGCTCGCCCGCGACTTGGGCCTGCCGCACGCGGCTATGGAGTCTGCAGGCGTGGAGCGGACGGCGTTCGATGCGCAGGTGGCCGAACTGTTGAAAGAGCATCGCGTCGATTGGGTTTGCCTGGCCGGATATATGCGCCTGTTGAGCAGTGCGTTTGTTTCGCGATTCGCGGGGCGCATCCTGAACATTCACCCTTCGTTGTTGCCCGCTTTTCCTGGGCTCGACGCGCAGTACCAGGCGCTGGCGCATGGCGCAAAGGTGACCGGGTGTACGGTTCATTTTGTGGATGAGAATCTGGACAATGGTCCGATTCTGCTGCAAACGGCTGTGCCGATCCTGGACAATGATACTGTCGAGTCGCTGTCAGCACGAATCCTGGTCGAGGAACATAAAATCTATTCAGAGGCAATTGCCTGGGTTCTTCGCGGTAATTATCGTGTTGAGGGGCGGCGAGTCCTCCAAACCTAAGAAATTCTAATTTAGATGTACAAACGAATACTGGCGGTTGTTGGTGTTTTGATTGTCCTTGCCCTTGGGATCGTTTTGTTCTCGGGCAAACGCGTGGAGTTGAAGCTCGCGCGTCCGGTTGCCGCGATTGGGGGCGCGACAACCCTTTCAGTGGAAGCAGATGCTGAGCACGGAGTGAAGAGTTTTTCGGCCGCAGTGGAACAGAACGGCCAAACGCAGACGGTTTACGAGGATAAGACGCGCTCGCCTCAACGTTCGCGTATTTACACCTTTAACGCCGGGCAGAAACAGGCCACATTTTTGAAGGAAGGCCCGGCAAAGTTAATTTTGAAAGCAAGCTCCAATGATTTCCGCGGCAGCACCACGACGTTCACGCAGGATATCCAGGTGGTATTGCGACCGCCCACGGTGGTCCCGGATGGCCGCCAGCATTACATTAACCAGGGCGGCTCTGAGCTGGTGACCATGGACCTGGGCGGAAGTTGGACGGACGCGGGCGTACGGGCGGGCAATTACTCCGCAGGCACCTTTCCGATGCCGGGAGAACCGGACAACAGCAATCACCGTTTCTCGCTATTTCCCTATCCTTGGGACCTTTCCGCCGACACGGTTCCGGTTGTGTTTGTGCGCAATGTAGCGAATACAGAGGTGACGGGCACTTTCTGGTTCAAGGTGTTTCCGAAAAGGTTTCGGGAAAGCACAATTCAACTGAACGACAGGAACATGCAGAAGGTAGTGGGTGAACTGGACCCGGAAGGAACCGGGAGCCTGGTGGATCGTTTCGTGAGGTTGAATCGCGAGATGAGACGGGCGAATGCTCAGGTGATCTATAATCTGCGCACCAATACAGGGAAGAAAATCTTGTGGTCGGGAGCGTTTATTCCGGTAAAAGGTACGCGAGAATCTTTTTTTGCCGACAAACGCAGCTATATCTATAACGGGCGGAAAGTTGACGAACAGGTACACCTGGGCTATGACTTGGCACAAACGCAGAACACGCCCGTGAAGGCAGCAAATTCAGGCAAAGTGGTCTATGCGGACCGGCTGGGTCTGTATGGCAACTGCGTGATTATCGATCATGGTTATTCGCTGCAAAGCTTGTACGGGCATATGAGCAGGATTTTGGTGAGGGTCGGCGACACCGTCGGCAAGGAGCAGCAGATTGGCGTGAGCGGCGCGACTGGCATGGCGTTCGGCGACCATGTGCATTTCAGCATGATGATTGCGGGTACGCAAGTAGACCCAAAGGAGTGGTGGGACGAACACTGGATCAACGACCGTATCCTAAGCAAAATCGGACCGGGAGCGAAGAATGCACCAGCGGGCAGTAGTACCGCCGCACCGGCACCGGCGCTTACGACCCAATCCGCGGCTTCCATCAAGCACAAGCACGGCCGAAGGCGATAGCGTCAAGGCTTCGCTGATCTTGTAGAGATTAGTAGGGACTTGTTACGATGAGGGTTCCGAAACACCTGCCATGGCCGTTCGCAGTTTATCCGGTATTCTTGCCGAAATTGTTGAAGTTAAGCAGCAGGAGATTGCTGAACTACATGCACGCGCGGCTGTTCTGGAGCAGCAGGCGCATGAGCGGAAGGTTCAGCCGAGGCCGTTTGCGGAGGCTTTGAGAGGCGCAAGTCCGGCGATTATCGCTGAGATTAAAAAGGCTTCGCCTTCCAAGGGTTTGCTGCAGCCTGAGTTTCATCCGGCGTTTATTGCGCATGCTTATGAAGAAGGCGGGGCGGCTTGCCTTTCGGTTTTAACCGATAAGCAGTTCTTTCAGGGATCATTACATGATTTGGAAGCGGCTCGGGCGACGGTGAGCGTTCCGGTTCTGCGCAAGGACTTTACGATTGACCGGGTACAGATCTGGGAGGCGGCGGCGCATGGCGCGGATGCGATTTTGCTGATTGCCGCTATTCTCGATAGCGACGAGATGCGCTCTTTGCGTGAACTGGCGGCTTCTTTCGGTTTGGCGGCTTTGATAGAAGTTCACAATACAGAGGAGCTGGCGAAGGCGGTCGATTCCGGGGCCGAAATTATCGGCGTGAATAACCGGGACCTGGAAACTTTTGAGGTTTCGCTGGATACGTCCTTACGGCTTAGCTACTTAATGCCGTCTGAGGTGATCCGCGTAAGCGAAAGCGGTATTCATACGGCCGAAGATATTGAAGTGCTCAGCGGGGCGGGGTTTCACGCGTTTCTGATTGGCGAGTTGCTGATGCGTTCCCCCCATCCGGCGGCGGTGCTCGAAGCTTTGCGGCAGAAAACATGAACTTCCTGATTAAAGTATGCGGAATTACACGGGAGGACGATGCTGCTGTGGCAGTCGAGGCAGGGGCAAATGCTTTGGGTTTTAATTTTTATCAGCGCAGTCCGCGCTATGTGACGCCTGACCGTGCCCGTGAGATTGCCGGTGCTGTTCGCGGCGACTATCTGCGGGTAGGTGTTTTTGTCAATGCCAGTGAAGGGGAGTTGCGGCGGATTGCGGAACAGGTTCCGCTTGATGTGCTGCAGTTGCACGGCGACCAATCGGCGTACTTGGCCGCTCCTTATCGTCTCTGGAAGAGCGTTGACCCGAGTATGCTAACAACCGATTCGACTGCAAAGTTCGAAGCGTATCTGCTGGATACGCCATCGGAGGGATTTGGCGGTTCGGGCGTGACGTTTTCCTGGCAACTGGCCGCCGGGTTCCCGCACCGGGCGATTATAGCCGGGGGATTGGATGCCCGCAATGTGGCTGAGGCCATTGCTGTTGCCCGGCCTTGGGGCGTGGATGCCTGTTCGCGGATTGAGTCGCATCCTGGCCGGAAAGATGCGCAGCAGGTCCGGCAGTTTGTCCGCGCTGCCCAAGGTGCTGCTTCAAAACTGTTTACTTCGGAGATCCCTTTATGAGTTTGCCCGTTATTACCGTGCCGGATGCCATGGGGCATTACGGTCCTTATGGAGGCCGTTATGTGCCGGAAGTTTTAATGTCACCGCTGGAGGAACTGGAGCAGGCTTACGCGGAGGCGCGGCAGGACCCGGCATTCCAGGCCGAGTTGCAATCGCTATTACATCATTACGCGGGCCGTCCGACGGCGCTGTTCTATGCGAAACGCTTAAGCGAGAGCCTGCGCGGAGCTCAGATCTGGCTGAAGCGCGAAGATTTGCTGCACACCGGAGCGCACAAGATTAACAACTGCCTGGGACAGATTCTGCTGGCGCGGCGCATGGGAAAACAGCGCATTATCGCCGAGACGGGCGCGGGGCAACATGGCGTGGCCACCGCTACAGTTTGCGCGCTTTTCGGCATGGAGTGCATCGTGTACATGGGCGAAGAAGACATGCGGCGGCAACGATTAAATGTGTTCCGCATGCGTTTGCTTGGGGCCAATGTGATTGGCGTCACGAACGGCAGCTGCACTTTAAAGGATGCTATTAGCGAGGCGATGCGGGATTGGGTGACTAATGTCGGCACGACACATTACTTGCTCGGCTCGGCGCTCGGGGCGCATCCGTATCCGATGATGGTCCGTGATTTTCATAAGGTAATCGGCGAGGAAGCGCGCTCGCAAGCGCTTGAACAGATAGGCCGGTTGCCCGATGCCGTGCTGGCGTGCGTCGGCGGCGGAAGCAATGCTATTGGCCTTTTCTACCCGTTCGTGAATGATACCTCCGTGCGATTGATCGGCGTGGAAGCGGGCGGCAAAAGCACCAAACTCGGGGACCACGCGGCGCGGTTCAGCGGCGGCTCGCCCGGTGTCCTGCACGGAGCTTTCAGTTACCTGTTGCAAGATGAGGGAGGGCAGGTCGGATTGACGCACTCGGTTTCG
>JBJMGL010000227.1:0-14185 GCA_045807985.1 Bryobacteraceae bacterium | reverse complement strand
TATCTGGCGTTGTGTTTGCAAAACAGGGTTGTGGGTAAGGTGATCGGCTGTTCCTCGGATGCCCTTTTCTCTGAACGCCACTTTCACATTCACAACGACTGTCATTTCCGACTTACTTATCAGCAGCTACACACCTCCAGGGTCATCTCTCAACTTTGTTTATACTGAACAAGCGTCTGCCCGACCGGCGCGTCCCGATTACTGGACTGCCAGCCGTGCCAAGCGGTTAGCGGGCAGGAGAAGGAGAGTTTGTGGTCACTACCACTGAAATTGCGCCTGAGATATATCGTCTTGCGGTCTTCGTTCCCGAGATCAATCTGGAGTTCAGTCATTTTCTGGTCCGCGATGACGAACCGCTCCTCTTTCATGCCGGACTGCGAAGCATGTTCCCGCTGTTGCGCGACGAAATGTCGCGTCTGATCGATCCCTCGAAGCTCCGGCACATCGGATTCAGCCACTTCGAGTCGGATGAGTGCGGAGCGCTGAACCACTGGCTCGAGATCGCCCCGGCCGCGCAACCCGTTTGTGGCCTGGTCGGAGCGCTGGTGAGTGTGAATGACTTTTCGATTCGGCCGGCTCGGGTCTTGACGCGGGAGGACACCTTGTCGACGGGCCGGTACCGTTTTCGCTTCCTGCCCACCCCGCATGTGCCTCATGGCTGGGATGCCGGCGTTCTCTTCGAAGAATCAGAAAAGACGCTCTTCTGCTCCGACCTGTTTCATCAATGGGGCCACCGCGAACCGACCACAAGAGAGGACATCCTGGAACGGTGTCAAGACGCGTTACGGGAAACCGAAGCGGGTCCGTTTGCGAACTACGTGCCCTACACGCATCATACCGGGCGCGTGCTCGAAAGCTTAGCCGAACGCGAGCCGAAGACGCTGGCCATTATGCATGGCTCGAGTTATTACGGCAATGGCGCACAAGCCTTGCGAGATCTGGCTGTCGTCATGCGCGAGGTACTCGGGCCCAAAGCCCAGGAGGGGGAAACGACGCCCGCTGGCCTGATCAAAGCCTGAAGCGGCGGTACAGCAGCGGAGGCGAACGGCTGGTCACGCTTGCTTCCGACAATGCTCGGAAAACAGGGTTACCGGAGACAAGCGCTGCCGTAAGCAGACTAACGTTTTTAGTCCGTTTTCCTTTCCCCGACACTGAACACTCAGCACTAGTAGCGATTCAGCCGTTCTTAGGAGCGTCGCGCGAGCGGGTTAGCAATCGCTCGCAGTCGAAAGCCAAGCTGAAGCGAGGTTTTGCGCGCCGCTTCTTTGACTAAACCGGCGTATTCGGTTTCATTCCTCGGACCACATACTTCGACGGGGAGTGTCAGGCTAATGGCGGCCTCAATGGCTCCGTCGCGACGGCGAACGGGTGAGGCTAGGACGATGTAGCCGGGCAGCAACTCCTGATTGTTCAGTGCATAACCGTTCTGGCGCACGCGTGTGAGTTCCTGCTTCATACGTTGCGGAGAGGTGATAGTTCGCTCAGTGTATTTCTCGCGACCAGTTGCCATGATCTGCTCGACCTCCATGATAGGCAACTCTGACATCAATACCTTTCCCGTTGCGGTGGCATGAATAGGACGTCGTAATCCGACATCGGCAAAAGCGTGCGGTGAGCCGGTATAGCCGACCGAATGCAGGAAGAGAACGCTGTCATCGCTGTCGCGAATGCCAAGCTGAACGGTTCCGGGCGCGTGCTTAGCGAGATCCTGCATCGGGAAGAAAGAGGCGCGGTAAATGGGTGAGTGACGGAGATAACCGGTGCCGACCCATAAACACCGGCTTGCCAGCCGGTAGCGTTTGGTCTTTTCATCCTGCTCGGCAAAACCGGCTTCGACAAGAGTTGTCATAAAGCGGTGTGCGGTGGGCCGTGGCGCGTCAAGGCTGGCTGCGATATCGGAGAGAGTCAATTCGAAAGGCTCTTCGGCCAGCAGTTCGAGCGCCTTCAGGCAGCGCAACGTGGAGCCCATTGAACTGGCGAAGTTCTTGGTTATTGGCACGCTGTGGAGTCATTATACCGGATACAAATTCCGGAATGTGGAACTGAATTACATTTTTGTTGACCGGCTTCCAGCTTTGTGTTACAAAACTTGAAACATTAGTGGAGGTTGTGACCCATGGCGATTCTGGACGAACGAGAGCTTGATGAACTGCTCTCGCGTCCCCATGAAGCCGACCGGGAAGCGATGAAACGAATGGTCGGCGATCTCATCGTGCTCGGAGCAGGGGGCAAGATGGGGCCGAGCCTGGCGCTTCTGGCGCGCAGGGCGGCAGACGAAAGCTCCGTGCGCAAGCGCATCATCGCCGTATCCCGTTTCCCTGACCCGCTTCTTGCGGCCCAACTGGAGCAGCGCGGAATCGAGGTCATTCCGTCGGACCTTCTCGAACCCAAAGCGCTCGACCGTTTGCCTGATTGCGAGAACGTCATCTTCATGGCGGCGCGAAAATTCGGCACAACCGGGCAAGAGCCGCTGACATGGGCCATGAACACATATCTGCCCGGCAAGGTGGCGGAACGCTACGCCGCATCGCGAATTGTGGCATTTTCTACGGGCAACGTGTATCCGCTCGTGCCGGTAAGGAGCGGCGGAAGTGTTGAAACCGATCGGACGGCTCCAGCCGGAGAGTATGCACAGTCCGCGCTGGGCCGGGAAAGGATTTTTGAATATTGGTCGATTACGAACGGCACGCCCACAGTGTTGTTACGGCTGAACTATGCTGTTGATCTTCGTTATGGCGTTCTCCTCGATATCGCGCAAAAGGTCTTCGAACAAAGGCCCGTTGATTTGACCATGCCAGCCGTAAACGTGATCTGGCAGGGAGATGCGAATTCGGTTTGCCTGCGGGCCCTTGAAGCGGCGCAAACGCCTGCCCGCATATTGAACGTAACTGGGCCGGAGACAATCTCCGTGCGGCAGCTGGCATTGCAATTCGGCGAACGCTTCGGACGCGAACCACGATTTGAGGGCTCGGAAAGCCCGACCGCGTTACTCAGCAACGCTTCGCGCTGCCATAGTCTGTTTGGGCCTCCTTCGGTCTCACTCGGCCAGATGATTGAGTGGGTAGCGGCATGGGTTCTGTCAGCGGGACGTACCTTCGGTAAGCCCACGCATTTCGAGCAGCGTGCGGGGATATTCTGATGGGCTTCGATTGGCGAAAACAGCTGGCGGAAGGACTCGTTATACCCGCGCACCCACTGGCTTTGACAAGCGCCCGCAAGCTGGACGAGCGGCGGCAGCGTGCGCTCACCCGCTACTATCTCGATTCCGGAGCCGGCGGGCTTGCCGTAGGAGTACACACCACACAGTTTGCAATTCGCGCACCGGAGAGCGATCTTTTTAAGCCGGTCCTTCACCTGGCTATCGACAGCACGCGCAACACGCCCACGGTGATGGTAGCCGGGATCTGTGGGGATACGGAGCAGGCTGTGGCCGAGGCGTCGTTCGCGGCAGATTTAGGCTATCACTGCGGCCTCGTCAATCTGGGGCCGCTCGGCGGCGCATCAAATCCAGAACTTATCGAGCACATCCGAGCGGTCGCTGAAGTTCTTCCCGTTTTTGGATTCTATCTGCAGCCTGCAGCAGGAGGACGCGTGCTGCCTTTAGAATTCTGGCGTAACTTGATGTCCATCGAGTCCCTTGTCGCTATCAAGATCGCCCCATTTGACCGGTATCGGACCCTTGATGTGCTTCGGGCGGTCGCCGAAGCGGGAAGAGCCAGCGACATCGCGCTCTATACCGGTAATGACGATCACATTCTGCTAGATTTGCTGACGCCTACAGTCATTGCCGGCCAGGAACTGCGGTTTTGCGGGGGCCTGCTGGGCCATTGGGCGGTATGGACCAGTTGCGCTACCGAACTTCTCAGGCGCGTACAAGGGCTTGTCCGGTCCCATGCCGCGATCCCGGTGGAAATGCTGGTGCTTGCACAGCAGATTACGGACGCCAACTCGGCGCTTTTCGATGCGCGAAATAGTTTTCGTGGTTCCATTGCCGGGATACATGAGGTGCTGCGGCAACAAGGCTTGATGAGTGGCCGATGGTGCCTTGATCCCGAAGAAGATCTTTCACCGGGACAGCTTGAGGAAATTGAGCGGGTATGCCGGGCTTATCCGCACTTGCGTGACGACGAGTTTGTTCGCGAGAATCTCGACCGGTGGATGCGCCCATGAAGCCCTTGGGAGAAATCCGGCTCATGCAGGAGAAAGATGTTGGGCAAGCGATGGAACTTTCAGGGGAGGCGGGGTGGAACCAAACCGCCGATGATTGGCGAACATTGCTTGCACTGGCACCCGAAAGCTGCTTTGGTATTGACTGCGACGGACGGCTGGCGGCAACCGCCTCGCTGATTTGCTATGGCGCCCGGCTCGCGTGGCTCGGCATGGTGTTGACGCGAATGGAATATAGAGGGCGTGGCCTTGCCAGCTCTCTCGTTCGGGAGTGTCTGCGTCAAGCTGACCAGCGCGGGATCGAAACCGTAAAGCTGGATGCAACACAAAAGGGGCAGCGGATTTACGAGCGCTTCGGCTTCAGGCCGGAACAACCGGCAGAACGTTGGGAGGCCGAGAGGACTTTGGCAGACTGCTCGATGCGCCTGCCGGAGATGGACTGGCAGCTTCCCGCGCAAAGATTTGACGGATGCGCCTTCGGGGCGAACCGGCTTGCGCTACTACAGCGGATCGCGCGGCAGAGTAAAACTGTTGCGACAGAGAACGCCTTTGTGTTCACCAGACCGGGGAGCCTGAGGCGCTATCTGGGGCCATGCGTAGCAAAAGACGGCAGGGTGGCGAGGGCCGTTATTGAAGCAGCGCTTTTACGGGAATCCGGCGTGTCTCTATTTTGGGATTTACTTCCGGCGAATGAGGAGTGCCGCGAGATAGCGATCTCCCTTGGGTTCTCCATGACGAGGCAATTGGTGCGAATGCGTCGGGGTTCCGTCGTGCAGCAGGCTGATCGTTTCACATTTGCCCTTGCCGGTTTCGAGTTCGGATAAAACTCTTCTTGCATGTCGCAGGCTGCAGGTTTGAGGGAGTTTAAAGGAGTGAGCAATGGTAGTACGTGTACTGATTCTCTCGACATTCTTGGTTTTGCTGCTAAACGCTGCAGACCCGACCGGAACCATAGCTGGAACCATTCTTGATCCCAGTGGCGCATCCGTGCCAAATGCCTTGGTGGCAGTGGCAAACACCCAGACGGGTCTCCGGCGCGAGCAGCGGACAAGCACCGATGGTCAGTTCATATTCCCGCTGCTACCCATCGGCACGTACGAGGTAAGCATCGAAGCTGGCGGTTTCCGCCGTTCGATACAGACCGGTGTTCGCGTCGAAGCAGACCAGTCAGCTACGCTGCCGATCACCTTGCAGGTCGGAATGCCGACTGAATCAGTTCAGGTACAAGCGGACGCCGAGATGGTAGAGACACGTAGCGGCGCACTTAGCCAGGTAATTAGTCAGCAGAAAGTGGTGGGACTTCCGCTCGATGGCCGGAATGCAGCTTCGCTGGTTCTGTTGGCTCCCGGTACTGTCGATCTGAATGCTGGAAATGCAAGCGGATCAGGTGACACGATACAAACTGCCACCTATCCGAATGCGCAATCCATTTCGACCAACGGCGGTCGGGCAGATACGGTGAACTACAACCTCGATGGCGGGAGCAATCAGGATATTTATACAAACGTGAACAACCCCTTTCCGAATCCCGATGCTGTCGAGGAGTTCAGTGTTCAGACCAATAGCTTCAGCGCCGAATATGGTCGCGGCTCGGGAGCCATTGTTAACGTGGTCACGAAGTCTGGAACAAACTCCCTGCATGGCAGCGCATTCGAGTTCTTTCGCAACGGCTCTTTGAATGCGCGAAACTTTTTCGCTGCGAACCATGACCAGTTGAAGCGCAATCAGTTCGGGGGCAGCGTGGGCGGTCCGATTATCAAGAACCGGCTATTCTTATTCGGAACCTATCAGGGAACACAACTGCGCGACATTTCGGCAGGCAACAGCACAACCGTGCTTACTGCGTCCTTGCGCGCCGGTGACGCCTCGTCCATTTCACGGCAGATTGTGAATCCATTCACAAAGGAACCGTATCCGAATAACCAGATTCCCGTCAGTCAATTTGATCCGGTCAGTGTCAGGCTGCTGTCGCAACTTCCGGCGGCTTCCTCGCCGGATGGAATTATCTACTACGACCGGTCATTGAAAGACCAGGAGAATCAAGCTATGGGAAGGATTGATTACCTGGTCGGAAGGCAAAGGTTGTACGGCCGTTACTTCTACTCGAAGTACACGCGGGATCCGGTTTTCGGCCAAGGAAATCTGATTGCATCCGCGCGTGGTTTGGACGATGTGAACCACAGCGTTTCTTTCAACCACACTCAGAATTTCACTTCGAATCTACTGAACAGCCTAGTGGTTTCTTACAGCAGATTAAAGGGTGGAATCTTAAGTGGCGCGCCATTCAGCTTTCCGGACATTGGCGTACAAATCGCCCAAACGACTCCTCCCGAACTTGTGGTCGAGGTATCCGGTTATTTCTCGATCAATACAGGACATCCAGGACACTTCGACCGCTATAGTTATCAAATTACTGACAGCATTCATTGGGTGAAGGGACCTCATGAGGTCGCAATGGGGGGCGATTTCCTGCACACGAGCTTACAGCTGGCCAATACATACCGCCAAAATGGCAGCTTCCGGTTTCAAGGCACCAGGTACAGCGGCGATCCCCGTACCGATTTCCTGCTGGGATTTGCCGACCGCTTCATACAAGGCGGCGGCGAATACGCAGACCGGCATGGCAACCTGGGCAGCCTGTTCATTCAGGACAACTATCGCGTATCCCGTTCGCTCGTGCTGAACCTCGGATTACGTTGGGATCCGTTCGTTCCGTATTCGGATAGCAAAGGGAGGGCGGAATGCTTCCTGCCGGGATTGCGCTCACAACGATACCCCAACGCGCCAACGGGTTATCTCTATGCCGGAGATCCGGGCTGTCCGGCTGGAGGTTTCTTAGCGAGCTGGCTGAATTTCGCCCCGCGACTCGGATTCTCCTACAATTTGGGTGGCCGCGGCAAGACGGTATTACGAGGCGGAGCGGGAATCTTCTATCAACCGCCTTTCATGGAGGCGCTGAACAATATGTCGGACAGCGCTCCCTTCAGCCCGCAAATTCAGGTTTTCCGAGTGCCGTTTGCCAATCCGTACACGAATATCAATAATCCTTTTCCTGCCCAATTCGCCCCCCGGATACCCGGACCGGATGTTACCTTTGACCTGCCGCTCAGTCTCGCCGTGTCGTATCAGCATGATTGGAAGCCGTCGCGAGTCATCAATTGGAACCTCACGATTGAGCACCAATTGCGAGCCGACCTCCTGCTGCGCGCCACGTATGCAGCTTCCAAAGGCACGCATCTTGGCTATAACACCGATGTGAATGCTCCGTTGCCGAGTCCGGATGCTACGGCCGACAATGAGGATGACCGCCGCCCCTATAAGCAGTTTCTGCAAGTAACCCAAGATGTTTCAGGAGCGAACTCAATTTACAATTCGCTGCAACTCGGTGTTGAGAAGCGATTCTCACACGGATTCACTCTGACGGCGAACTACACTCATGGACGCAGCATTGATTGGGTGTCTTACCTGACGGATCTTGATGGGATCAACGTGATTAATCCGTATAATACCCGGGCCTACCGGGGTGTCTCCGATTACAATATCCCGAACCGCTTGGTGCTGAATTACCTTTGGCAGTTGCCCTCTCCCCGATCAGGTTTCAAACGCGCTGTTTTAGGAGGCTGGACTACGTCGGCGATATGGAATTGGCAAAGTGGATTTCCTTTAAACATCACTTCGGGCAATGATACGTCCTATAGTCTTCCGGGGTTGGCCAACGATCAGGCCCAGTTCCTGTCGACTCCTCGCTACACTGACGGATCGAGAGGAGACCGTATTGCGCAATGGTTTACTACGGATGCCTTCGGACAACCTGCGCCCAACACATTTGGTAACGCAGGCCGAAATATTCTGATTGGTCCGGGAACCTTCAACGTGGATTTCGCGGCCCACAAATCGCTTCCGATCACCGAGCGCTTGAATGCTCAAATTCGTGGAGAGTTTTTCAACGTGTTGAACCATCCACTGCTCGGTAATCCGGATACGAACCAGTCGGATACCAACTTTGGACGTATCACAAGCGCCCGTTCACCGCGCATTGTGCAACTCGCGGTGAAGTTCATTTTTTAGCCTTGTACTCCGCAAAACTCAATTCACGAAGCTTCAAGCTTACGGCTTATTGGAAAGCGTGTCCACAGACGCTTCAACTAACTTGTATTGGCTCGTCTGCACCTCCCGCTGTTTGGCTTGCTCACGCACCTGAGCTAGCCGATGCAGCAATTGCGATATCTCAGCGTCATATCGTGTTGCATTCTCGGTCCTGAGAGCCCGGATCAACCGATAGAGTGCTACCTGATCGTCCGGATCATCCTTCAATGTCAGGCGGCACTGGGTAATCGCTTTCACCGTTTGTCCCGATTCCAGATAGAGCCTGCTCAACACATCACGGGCAAGCACGAAATCCGGCTTAAGCTGCACGGCTCTTTCTGCGGCGGCAATTGCTCGTGAGAATTCTGGGCTTTGTGGCTGTGCTCCATCTTTAACGAGAATTTCAGACAAGAGATAGTGCAAAAACGGGTCAGCGGGATGCTGTTGGAGCCGTTTCTCCACGGTGTTGAGCGCATCACCCAGGCGATTGGCCTGGATCTCTGCCAGTGCTTGCGCATTGGAACTCGTCTCTTCGTTTGGGTCAAGCAATGCAGCATCCGAAAAGTCCTGATCAGCCCTTTCGTACTGGCCCATTTGGGCATAAAGCACGCCCCGTGCGACGTAGAGCTTGGCCGATCGCGGCAATCTGCTGAGACCGGCATTGATTATATCCACGCCCACTTGGTAAGACTTGTGTTCAAAGCTGATGGAAGAGAACTCTACATAGAGTTCGGCGCGGTCTGGATTCAGAAGAATGGCCCGGCGTAAGCTTTTTACCGCATTGGGCGTGTCGCCTAGAGCTTCGTAAGCAGTCGAGGCGAGTTCCCATGCTTTACTTTCGCCGTTCGTGTCCGAAAGCCAGGGTTCAAGAGCTCCAATTGCGTCTTTGTATTCTTTATTCAACACTTGAACCAGGGCAAGCGCGTAAGCTGCTTGACGATTACCGGGTTCAAGCTGACGCCACCGCTTAAAAGTGTCAGAGGCTGCGTCCAGGCGTTTGAGACGGATTAAGCATACGCCATACTCATGAAGCGCCGCTGCTTGGGAAGCAATTTGTTCGTAAGCTTTTGCAAAGTGCTCGACGGCAACCGGACAATCTCCCGCTTTCCAAGCGACAGCAGCGCGCATGGCATGAGCTACTTGGTCTTCAGGCTTGATTTTCAAAAGCCGGTCAAGATAGACGATGGCGTCACTACTACCCAGCTGGTACTTCAATTCAGCGGCACCAGCCAAAGCGGGCAGGTAATTCGAATTAATGTTCAATGCGCTTTGAAACTCGGCAAGGGCTTCGGAAGATTGGCCCAGTTTAGAAAGCGCAATGGCTTTCAGCGTGAATAGGCGCGGGTCTCCCGGCGTTGATTGCAGGGCCTTATCACACTCCTGGACCGCCAAGCTGTATTGGCCTGTTCTGACCAGCGCAGAGATAGACACAACGCTATTCGACTGCGGCTGTGCTTGACGGAATGCAGAAAAAGTCAGAACCGCCGCAAAGGCGAAGAAAGCACAAAATAAACAACTTGGCTTTTTGGATTTCCTTAGCATAGGCCTTGCATCCGTATTTAAGCACTTTACTTTGCACAGTCGCTATACTGACGCAGTAACCGATGAGCCAATTGCTGAGAACAAAAGACATCGACGCCATGTTAGAAGAGACGCACGTCGAAGGTAAACGGCTGAAGCGTTCGCTCGGGCCTTGGAGCCTGATTGCTTTCGGAATTGGCGCGGTTATCGGCGGCGGAATTTTTACCGTGACAGGCACGGCGGCGGCGGGCCAGCGTATGAGTGTTCCTTCGGTACTCAACGCTCCGCTGCTGGATCTGTTAATTCACGGCAGCAATGCCGCGTCAACGGTTGGACGGCCGGGAGCGGGTCCGGGACTGACTTTGTCCTTTATTCTGGTCGCGATCACATGCGGCTTCGCGGCGCTCTGCTATGCCGAGCTTGCCTCCATGATTCCTATCGCGGGGAGCGCTTATACCTATGCTTATACGACGTTGGGCGAGGTCTTTGCCTGGATTATCGGTTGGGATTTGATCCTGGAGTACGCCGTTTCCAATATGTCCGTCGCGGTTGGCTTTTCGGCTTACTTCAATGTGGCTTGCGATTACCTGTTTGGCGTTCATCTGCCCAGATATCTTTCCGAACCGGCCATTGTGGAAGGCAAGTTTACAGGCAGCTTGTTCAACCTTCCGGCCTTCTTGATCGTCATGCTCTTGAGCTGGATTTTAGTGAAAGGAGTAAAGGAGAGCGCCGGGGCAAACAATGCAATGGTCGCAATCAAAATTGCTGCCGTGCTGCTATTTGTCTTCGGAGCGGCACGAGCCGTACAGGCTTCGCATCTCCATCCCTTCCTGCCGAACGGGATGGGGGGAGTGATCAGCGGCGCGGCTATTGTCTTCTTTACATTTATCGGCTTCGATTCGGTATCGACCGCGGCAGAGGAGTGCCAGAGTCCGCAGAAGAATATGCCTATCGGCATTATTGGGACATTAATCGTTTGCGGGCTGCTTTATACTTCGGTTGCCTTTGTCTTGACCGGCATTGTGGACTGGAAAACACTCGACAACGCCTCCCCAGTTGCCAACGCGCTGGAGGCAATCGGGATGAACAAACTGCGATTCACCGTGACAGTAGGAGCGTTGCTTGGAATGCTCTCTTCCCTGCTCGTGTATCAATATGGTCAAGCGCGCATCTGGTTTGCCATGTCACGGGACCGGCTATTGCCGGATATTTTCTCGCGCGTTCACAAACGTTATCAAACGCCGCACGTCAGTACGTGGTTAGCGGGACTGGCTGTTGGTATTCCGGCCGGCATTTGGGATATCGGAACGTTTGCAGATCTTTCGAACATTGGGACGCTGTTTGCGTTCATTATCGTGTCGGTAGGTGTTGTGATTCTACGCCGTAATCAACCTCATCGTAAACGCTCGTTCCGGGTTCCGTTTTGCCCTGTTACACCGGCGATTTCGGTTCTCTGCTGCCTGGGGTTGATGCTGGGGCTGCCGCTGGAAACGTGGATTCGGTTTGTAGTTTGGCTGGTGATTGGATTAGTAATATATGGAACCTATAGCCGGAAACGTTCCCCGTTGCGCGAGTTGACTCAATTGTGAACAGGCCCAAGCTACAGTACATTGTTTTGGGAGTGCTACTGTTTTGCGCCCTCAATGCGCAGCTGGCCTACTCCAGCTTTGTTATTTACCTACAGGCCCATTCCTCCCGTTATTTGGACCTTCCGTTCCACCGGTTCAGCAAAACGGCTAAAATCAGGGCTATTCCTGCGGCATACGCAGAAAGCGGGCTCAAAATTTATGATGAGATTATTGCTCTCAACGGTAAACCGCTTACCGGATTAGAGGTGATGGAAGAGGTCCGCTTCAGCCTTCATCCGGGTGACCTGTTGATAGTCAAGGTAAGCCGGATAGAGAGCGGAGAGCGGCGGGTCCTTGACATCCCGGTACATATGCAGAGCATTCCCGCCGACACACTGAGCTGGGTGCTTCTGATCTGCACCAATGTCGTCCTGGCGCTGAGTTGTTTGTTGATCGGCTTCTATATCGCGTTTGCGCGCCCTCTTGACCCATTAGCGTGGATTGTTATGGCGATGCTTTTGTCCTTTGGGCAAATTTCCCAGAGTGGAACGTCGTGGGCAATCTGGTCCCCTTGGCGGGACCTGATCTTCGTTTATCATCCGATCCTCAGCGATTCCTGGCCGCTCTGGTTAGTGCTGTTCGCCCTTTATTTTCCGGTTCCATTCGAATACGTTCAGCAGCATCGCTGGCCGCAGTGGGCCTTGGCGCTGCCGTGCATCGTAATTTCCGCGCTCGACACTTATGGAAACTTTCGAGGAGGCGCGCATCTCGGCGAATTAGGTTGGCTTGCAGCTTTTGAGCACCACGTAAGCCGCCCCGTTACCATTCTTTTCAGCCTATACATCTTTGCATTTTTTTATTTCTTGAGTGCAAAAAAATACAGACTGCCAACTAGCGATGCAAAGAGACGTATGAACCTGATGATTTCAGGTTGTACCGCAGCGCTGCTTCCGCTCTTTCCGGTGGCCCTCGGTGAAAACGGCGTGATCCCGCGCCTTCCGGCTTGGCTCGCCTCTCTCTGTTTGCTCATGCTCTTGCTGTTTCCCATCACCATGGCGTACGTCATTGTGGTGCAGCAAGCGATGGACGTGCGAATGGTGGTTCGCACGGGTGTGCGTTACGCCATCGCCAGCAATGGATTAAAGGTCGTGCGCCTGCTGCTTTTGGCTGGGCTTGCCGCTCTGACGATTCATTTGACGAACCAGAGCGGGCACCGGTGGCAGGCGGTGATTACTGCCTCGGCGGGCACGGCGGTGATTATCGGCTTCCGAAATCTGGCAACCAAAGCAAGCAACTGGATGGACCGCCGGTTCTTTCGCGAGGCTTATGATGCCGAAGTGATTTTAACGGAGCTGAGCAGCTCCGTAGCCAGCATGCGGGATGTCAAGATGCTGGTGGAAACAGTGGCCCGGCGCATCGCAGTCTCCTTGCATGTTGGGCGGATCGCTGTTTTGCTGGATCGGAACGGACTTTACCGGCCAGTGTATGCCATGGGATTTAATGAACCCTTACCGGTCGAGTTTACCCGGAGCGCGTCAACTATTCGCTTGTTGCGGCAAATGGGCAGTTCACCCACAAAGATATACTTTGACGATCCGCAATCGTGGGTACATGGAACGCCGCCCAACGAACAGGCAGCTTTGCAGAGTCTTGGCGCTGAAATTCTGCTGCCTGTCACGCTGAAAAGCCGGATTCTTGGTTTGATCAGTTTAGGTCCGAAAAGATCGGAAGCGCCGTATTCTCGCGAAGATTTACATCTGCTGGGCGCTGTGGCCTCACAAACTGGCTTGGCGCTGGAAAATGCCGAGTTGACCGAAAGCATACGGCGGGAGATCGCGCAGCGCGAAAGGCTGGACCGGGAGTTGGAAATCGCCCGCGAAGTGCAACAACGGCTTTTTCCTCAAACATTGCCGATAGTGAAAGGATTGGAATTCGCCGGATATTGCCGTCCGGCGCTGGGCGTGGGCGGTGATTACTACGACTTCATCCGGCTTCAGGAAGGTTGTCTAGGCGTGGCGATTGGGGACGTGTCCGGCAAGGGCATTGCGGCTGCCCTGATGATGGCCAGCTTGCAAGCATCTCTACGTGGTCAAACGATCAAGCCGTGCTCCACGCTAGCGGAGATGATCCAGCATGTCAATCGTCTTGTCTATGAAGCTTCGGCGACAAATCGCTATGCAACATTTTTCTACGCGCAATACGACCCGGCCAACCGGTCGTTGCATTACGTAAATGCAGGTCACAACCCGCCTATTATTTACCGCAAGAACGGAAAGGGCGAAGAAATCGTCCGCTTAGAAGCAGGCGGCACCGTGGTGGGATTGTTTCCGGAGTTTCCTTATCAAGAAGCTGAGCTGGAGTTGGAAGCCGGTGACATTTTTGTCTGCTTCACTGACGGCATCAGCGAAGCTATGGATACAAAAGACGAAGAGTTCGGTGAAGAACGATTGATCGAAATAATAAGACATTGTCAAGCCCGGTCAGCAGCCGAGACAATTGCTTGCATTCTTGATCAGGTGGATGCTTTTACTGCCGGAGCACCACAGCATGACGACATGACGCTCGTTGTGGTGCGGGCGCAGTGAAGCAGAGTTTAGAATTACTCGCCTGCCTCCCGCAAAAGTTCAAGCTCCAAATCTGTTTTGATGAAGAAATGAGCTTGGCTTCGTAAAGCCTCGATTTCTTTTCGAAGAGACGTAATTCGTCCTGCTATACAGCCTCACATAATTTTCGAGACATGTGGGGAGGTCTCATTGAAAGGGGCGGAGATAACCGCGAATCTGATCGGGCGCTCGTTGGATGCTGCGGAACCGCCGCGTGAGCGTGTTCCAGAGCGTCCGCAC
>JBJMGL010000226.1:0-8590 GCA_045807985.1 Bryobacteraceae bacterium | reverse complement strand
TACCCAACAATCTGACTGCGGTCATTGATGCCTTGCCCGATGCTGTTCCGACTGTCTCCGGCTGCAATATCCGTTATTACGCCATCGCTGTAAAGAAACGCATGCGCAGGACTACTACCAGGCACTTGGAAAAATCCAGTGACCTGGCCAGAGCTATTGATAGCAAAACCTCTACTATCGATGCTCTGGCCTAATGGGTCTAGATTGGTCAATACGCCATCCTGATACAGAAAGGGGCGGTTGCCTCCAGGGCCTGACGCTATACTGGCAAAGCCCGTAACCAAACCATTGCTGCTGATACCCCGCCCATCCGCATAGACCCCCCCAAGCAGGGTGCCGAGATTCGTCACTTGGTAGAGGCTTGCGCCCGGCAAGGCAGCTATCCCTCCGAGCTGCAGCGCGAATATTAGCCAAGCTTTCCAACTCAGCCATCTCTGTAAACTGAAATTCACCACCCTGTCCCTTCCGGTCCAAATTGTTTCGTGAACATGGATGCCCGTATTTCTACGAATTCTAACGCAGCTTTATTACACGGCTGTTTGGGAGGGGCACTGTAGGTTGAAATACTGACTAAGTCTTGCGCGGCGCGGTTTTGACTTGCTTAAGGGTGATACCGGGGGTTGATAGCCGAAATCCGACGCGTTCGATGGCATTTTGGATGTACTGGTTCTTCATAAACCAGCGCCAGATGTTGCCGGTGAGCAGGTTTTCGATGCTCAGGACGGAAATGCCGACGTCGATGCCAACTACGTCCTGATTTACCCAGAGCTTCTGGTCCTTCCAGTTGGGGTTGAAGGCATCTGTAAATCCATAACGCCCGTAGATCTTGGTTCCGTAGACGCTGTGCATTTCACGCAGTACGGGGAGGCAAATCTCACGGGCGAACATGAGGGACCCGGCGGCGGCGCAGGGCACAATCGTGCCGTTTATAGGACCCGCATTGGGATATCCGCCCCAGACCATGTAGCCGGCGGGACTGTCCGAAGCGGTGATGCCCCACATGTTCGGGCCGTAGCCAGCGTATTCTTTTTGCAGGCTGATGCAGAAATCGCGATGGGCGTAGGTGGCAGTGATGGAGTTTTGAAAATAATCCAAATAAGATGGATCGCTGTCCCTTTGGTGGCGGAAGTCGACCCAGGCGTGAGAAAACTGATGCGTGAAAAGCGGGCCGCCGCTCACGAAGGTCCATTGGTCGTAGCGCACCTCCGGCCTCATCCAGGCATACCAGCTATCGGAGGAAATAGGATGTTTTCTGGACCCGATTCCTAGCAAGTACAGCACGGAAGCTTCACTGTAAGCGTTCCAACGAGCATGGAGAAAGCCAGATGCCCCTGGCCGGATGCCGTGGGAAAGAAGGAGCGGATCTCCGGCCAGCATCCAGGTGAAATCGACACGGTCGAAAATTTGATGGGCAAGCGTCTGAATCTCGCGATCATTATTAAAGTAGCCGGCAGCGGTCAGCACTCCACATAAAAAGAGAGTCGTGTCGATGCTCGAAATTTCTGAATTTAAGCGGCGCTGGCCGGTAGCAGCATCCAGAAAATGGTAGAACCATCCGTGATCGTGAAAAGCGTGCGCCCAGAAATAGCGCAAGGTCGTCAGCACGCGGGTTCGCACCTGATCTCTGGGCAGCCAGCCACGGTTGGCCGCGATACAGAGGGCGCTTAGGCCAAAGCCGGTAGCGGCGGAACTGCCGACGTTATCTCCCGAACGGGCTCCGTCGTTTTTCGCGCGGTCCATGACGATGCCGGTATGCTCGTTGGCTTGCTCCCAAAAGTAACGCACACAGCGCTTTGCGTAGTCTTCAAGGAACTGGCGTTCGTCCGGTTTCAGCGGGGAGGAAGCGTCAAGGGGTGCAGCGGATGCAGTTCCAGTGACGAGCTTTGCGCCAGCGGTCGAGAGCAAGAACTCGCGGCGCGAGAAACGGATGGCCTTGTGTTCCACGACTGAACGACCTTTGTGTGAAGCGGAAGCGATACGGCACTTCCCCACCAGACAGATGCAAATAGAGCAATTAGGATGCAAATAGAGCAATTGGAGTTCCAATCGCCAAATCTGCCTTCCTAGTGTAAGTGTGGTTGGGAAATCAGTATTCTTATCCTAATTTTAGAAACTAAATCGCGCCTGTAATTCGATGGTACGCCCACCGAGAGCCGCCTGCGCCTGGCCAAACAAAGGATTGCTGGTCACGCCATCAAAGCTGATGATCTGGCCTGCGTTGTTCGAACTGGTAGCAAATGGGGCCAAGTTGATCTTATTGAAGAGGTTAAAGAAGTTGGCGCGGAATTGAAACTGCGCATTTTCACCTAAGCCAGGTATTCTTGGCAGACCGAACGTTTTCTGCAGGGTTGAATCGGTGCTGAAGTATTGCGGCCCCTGCAGAACATTGCGTCCCACGGTAGGAGCGGGCGGGATACCATTGGTTACAACGGGCGGGACGGTGAAGTAGGCCAATGCTCCATTCGGAAAATTGCCGCCCCTCCTAATGAAAGTATCGTTGCTGTAGTCAGTACCGGCACCGCCGAGGTAATTGGCGGGCCGGAGATCGCAGTATCCGCTATTTGGATAAACAACGTTACAGCCGGTATTGCTGTAGCGTGGCGTCCAAGGAAATCCGGTGTGCCAATTGAGAATACCCGTTACTTCCCATCCACCTAGGACTTTGTTAATCCATCCGTTGCCTTTGCCAAAGCGCGGGCTCCATACCCCGTAGAGTTTGAAAAGGTGGCGAACATCGAAATCGGCCAAGCCTCTTGAATACTGACGCCCGAATGGATACTCTCCTATGAAGTAATCGTTTGAACCCTCGTCAATGGTTCTGCTCCAGCGATATTGCGCATCCATCTGGAACGAGTTGGAGAAACGATGCTGCAGTTCTCCGAGAAGAGCATTGTAGTTGCCGTTCGCGTCGTTGAGGAAGTAGTACATCCTTTGCACTCTCGGATTTGTAAAACCATAAAGGAAGTTCAGGTTATTCTGCCGCGTGTAGTGCCGGCTGGAACTGCCCTGATAACCGAGACTCGCGACCCAGTTGCCGCCCAGGTCATATTGCGTGTCCAAAGAGTAACGGTAGGTGTAGGGCGTCGGAAGATCCAGCGGGAAACCGGTCAAGGTGAGGGGCGCGCCGCTTACCGGCAAGTTGGTAGCCGGATCAAATACCTGACGGGCATTAGGATTCGCAGGGTAGCCAGAGAACTGATTCACGTTGCTTGGAATCGCATTCAGGCCGTAAAAGATATCCGTGCCTGTCAAAGTGAAGCTCGTCGCAAGCGGCGGATTGTTGCGTCCATTCAGGGTGATAGCTTGCTGCATACGGTTATAGCCAATGCCAAAACCGCCGCGCATGACAAAGCGCTGTGAAGATGGGTTGGGCCTCCAGGCAAAGCCGACCTGGGGACCCCAGTTGTTGTAGTCGCTGTTGTACAGGTCTCCGCCGACCTTGAGTCTTAGGCCAATTAATGGATTTGGGCCGGAGCCTAATATCACGTTGCTGATGTTGCCGTACTTTTCGTAGACCGGGTGAAAGTACTCCCAACGCAGGCCGAGATTCAGCGTCAGATTCGGTTTTACTTTCCAATCATCCTGCACAAAACCGGCGTAAATGGGGGAGCGAATGTACTTCGTGGCGCTCGATGGCTGCCCGGTATTGGGGTCAAAAGTTCCGACTTCCGAATAGGGCGCGTCGTTAGCAAGGTTCCATATATTTCGAAAATTGAATGTGGGGCGTGCGGCGTAAGTAGTGTTGTCGTTGCTCTGTTCCCAATAAAGATCAACGCCGAATCGGAGGGAGTGAGCGCCAATGATGGTGCTGGCCGTGTCCCGGAAGTTATAGGTAGTCTGCGCAAAGACGCTGGGTCCTGGCGCGCCAAGGTACTGTAAACCCACCGAGCCGAAATTATCCACTTGCAATTGCGGCAGGCCCCATGGCTCCTGCGGATTGCTGGCAATCTCATTCCAGTGCCAGCGAGTAACGTTGAAACGCGCTTCGTTCAGGATAGTGGGCGTTATCGTGCGCTGCCATAATACAGATGCTGTTTCATTAAGACGATCATTCAGCCAGAGATTGGCGGGCCGGACAGGGCCGTTGTAGTTTGTTGTGGTAACCGGCACATAGTAACTGCTAAATGCAATGAGATCCTTGCTAGTCGCCTGGAAGTCCATGCGCCCGTTGTATTGTTGGGGATTGGTGCTGGTCGGATTCACAGTCTGGACGTAAAAGACGTCCGGAACTCCGTCCAGGCCATTGCCGACGCCGAAATTTCCGTTGTTGACATAGCCCGGATCAGGCCGACCGTACCCTATTCTTAGCGGTGAGCCTACATCCAAGCCGATAAAGTTTCCGTTAGAAATCACCGGCTGGCAGAGAGAGGCACTGGCGATTCCGGCATCGGCGCAGCTTCGGGGAATGATCTGATTGGAGGAAACACCTTCCCCTGGATAGCCCGCCAATTTAGCGGCGACACTGTTGGGGTTGGCGCTTTGTACAGCCGAGAGGAATTGCGGCGTTTCGTACCAGTTCAGCCCGGTTACTTGCGAGGTGTTTCGCAGTGTCTCGTAGGAAAAGAAAAAGAACAGATGATTACGGATGACGGGACCGCCGATGCTTCCCGCCCATTGATTGTAGCGGTCATTATTGCGTTGGACTATATTACCTGCTGGTCCGTTATATCGTTGGTAAGCATTGAGTCCCGGCCGGTCGGCTTTGAAGAGAGCGCTGCCATGAAACTCGTTGGTGCCATTCTTGGAGACAACTAGCACTTGAGCGCCGCTATTACGTCCGTTCTCTGCCGTATACGGGTTAGATTGGACCGTTACTTCCTTTACTGATTCCTGATTGGGCGTGATCACCGCGGCACCGCCCCAAGCGAGGCTATTTACCGAAGCTCCATCAACTTGATAATTATTTGAGCTGTTCCGGGTTCCATTCGCGACTACCTGCACCTGGTTCTCGGTTGCGAAGATGCTGGATGTTCCGCTGGTGCCGCCCGGTCCCGCCGAGCCGGGCAGGTTTTGCGAGCCGCTGCCCCCGGCTCCACGGGCGTTTTCTCCGAAAGCTCCCGGCGCGAGTTGCGCCACCTGGAAGGGGTCACGGCCAAAGGTAGGGAGTGCCTGAACCTGTTGACTGGAGAATGTACCGGATATAGTTGCTGTTTCGGTTTCAACGGTTGGAGCTGCGGCTGCATTCACGGTGACGGATTGCGCGGCTTGCGCGGCCAAGTCCAATTGGACATCTTGCCCCTGCACTTGTTCCGAGGTGATCTGAATGCCGGTCAGCTCTCTTTTAGCAAAACCCTGTTTTTCGACGGAGATGTTGTAAGAACCGGGTGCCAAGCCGCTGATGGAATAGGTACCCGCATCCCCGGTTGTGGCGGTTCTTGCGATGTTCGTTTCCCGGCTGGTCAGGGTTACGCTTGCTCCGGGCACCACAGCGCCTTGCGCGTCAGTAATTGTGCCTTGTAGGCTGGCGCGATATTGAGCGGCCAACGGTATGCTCATGGCCGTTAGTAGGAATGTGGTAAGGGTAAACAGCCGAAAGCGGAAACGCGTCTGCGCGGAGATAATTCTCATAAAGTCCCCCAGAAATTGACCAAATAGTTATTAGAATATTTCAGCCAAATGTAAAAGTACATCTCGTAATGCTTCATACGCATTGCGCGGCTCTCATGTTCGTGAGACACTTCCGAGGTGACTCGACTGCAAGGTGTATCAGGGTTACTCTTTTTCATGACTGCGACGGTGATGCAGGGACAGTCGAGGTATTTCCTGCAAACCTTTTTTGATAACAGCCTGACTTCGGACTCTTACTATTACAGCGCTGGCAAAGCGTCGGCGCCCAGCACTCTGGAACTTATGGGAAGCAAGTTACCAGTAGAGACGGATACCTTTCGCACTCCTCCGAATGCTCTTCGCTTGCGATGGAAGTCCATGGGGCAAGGCGGTTGGAGTGCCGAGATCCGCCTTTATCAGTGGAGAAATCGCGAAATCAACTTTCCGGGAGACACCCTTGTCTTCTCGTGTTATGCCCCCGCAGGGATTCGTCCCGAAGATTTTCCGCGTCTTGCGCTCAAAGATAAAGACAATAATTTTACTCAGCCGCTCGATATCAGCGATTTTGTTCAGGGCATGAGTGCGCGTCAGTGGATCGAAGTCGGAGTGCCGTTTGATCGCTTTGTTACCACATCCATTCATCCGTTTGAGCCTCGCCGGATGAACAGCATCTTGTTTATTCAAGGGGAAGCGGATGCACAGAACCATACTCTGATTGTTGACGAGTTTAGGACGGCCGCAAGGGAATTACCTTCAGCAACGGGCGCGTTGCCGGTTATCCGTCATATACAGGCCAAAGGATACGAGCGCCATGTGGACGTGAGCTGGGACCCCGTTGAGGATAAGAGCATTGCGCGCTATGTGATCTACCGATCGCTTGATGGCAAAGTGTTTCGCCCGATTGGTATTCAACTTCCGGGCGTCCATCGCTATTCCGATTTTTTAGGTAAGCCCAGCCGGCGGGTCGCCTACAAAATGGTGACTAGTGATGCGCATTACCGTGAGTCGGCTTTTTCAGAAGTTGTTGAGGTTTCCACTCGCGCCATAAGCGATGAAGAATTGCTGACGGCCGTGCAAGAAGCTTGCTTTCGTTATTACTGGGAAGGCGCTGACCCCCATTCAGGCATGACCCGCGAGGATTTTCCTGGTGATGACCGTATTGTCGCCACGGGCGCTAGCGGGTTCGGGATTATGGCGCTGGTTGTGGGCGTCCATCGCGGCTTTATTACCCGTGAACAGGGTTTGCAGCGCATGCGCCAGATTGCGGATTTCCTCGGGAAAGCGGATCGGTTTCACGGTGTTTGGCCGCATTTCATGAATGGTGAAACGGGGCATCGCATGCCGGTATTCGGCGTTTATGAGAACGGCGCTGATCTGGTGGAAACGGCTTTCTTACTGGAAGGACTGCTCAGCGCGCGGCAATATTTCAAGGGCAGCACTCCAGCCGAGCAGGAGCTTGATAAGGAGATCACGCATCTCTGGGAGAGCGTGGAATGGGACTGGTTTCGCCGGATGCCGGATGGCGACGCGCTGTATTGGCACTGGTCTCCGGAATATTCATGGCACATCAATCATCGGCTAACTGGCTGGAACGAGGTGATGATTACTTACCTGCTGGCGATCGCATCGCCGACGCATGGGGTTCCAGCCAGTTTGTATTACACGGGATGGGCCGGGCAGTCGAAGGCCGCTATTGAGTATCGCCAGAGTTGGGGGCAGTCGGCGGCGGGTGACCATTACACGAACGGCAAAACTTATGAAGGCGTCAAGCTGGATGTCGGCGTAGGATCAGGCGGCCCGCTCTTTTTCACTCACTATTCGTTTATGGGTTTTGATCCGCACATGCGCGACCGGTTCACGAATTACTTTGACAACAATCGCAGCCAGGTCCGTATCAACCGCGCGTATTGCATTCGGAATCCGGGCCATTTTCCGGGATATGGGGAGAACTGTTGGGGAATTACGGCAGTGGATGGACCGGAAGGTTATGTGCCGTATGAGCCGAATCCGAAGATGGACGATGGCACGATTGCGCCGACCGGAGCTATTGCGTCATTTCCTTACACGCCCGAAGCCTCGATGAAAGCGTTGAAATATTTTTATCGCGAGATCGGTGACCGGCTCTGGGGAATCTATGGTTTTCGGGATGCCTTTAATCTGAAGCAAAACTGGTTTTCGAACATTTATATGGGCCTGAATCAGGCTCCGATGGTGGTGATGATTGAGAACTACCGAACGGGATTAGTCTGGAAGAATTTCATGGCGAATCCTGAAATGCAGCCGATGATGCGGCATATTGGTTTCCAGCCGGAGCCTTCCAGGCGATTTTCACGTTGAACCGTTCAGTGAAGGTAATTCCATCTACTCAGCCATGCACTGGAAAGCCGAAAACCAATAGCTCCCGTCAGGCAGATAGGCCCGCCTGCGACAGATCGCGGTAAAGCCATGCCTTTGCCATCTTCAGCTCCCGATGAACCGTTGCTGGTGAAATATCCAGCACGCCCGCAATTTCCTCGTAGGTGAGGCCGCCGAAAAACAGCAGCTCGATGATTTGCGCCTTGCGTCCATCAAGAGCGGATAGGCGCTGCAGTGACTCGTCTAAATTCAGCACGTCCGGCGATATGTCCGGACCGACCAGCACGGCCTCATCGAGCGGTATCTGCGAGGCCCCCCGCCGCGCTTTTGCCTCTTCTGCGACCTGGCATGATCAACCAGGATGCGGCGCATCACACGGGCGGCTACCGCATAAAAGTGTCGCCGGTCCTGCCAGGTCAAATCGGCATTCACTAGATGCATATACGCCTCATGCACCAGAGCCGTGGCGCGCAACGTGTGGTCGGGACGCTCCGAACGCAGGAAGCGGGCCGCTAACTTCCGCAACTGCTCATAGACTAAGGGCACCAGCCTGTTTAATGCCTGCTGATCGCCGCCGCTCAGCTCCTGCAAAAGTTGCGTGACCGTCTCTCGCGCCGATGGGGTTGCGCTTGCCTGCTCCTCAGGTTCCGTTGTCACGAGTTTTCCGTATCCGTTTAGCCCAGTATAC